>JBCDKA010000025.1:0-37086 GCA_038747195.1 Pseudomonadota bacterium | reverse complement strand
GTGCTGTCAGGACCCGAGCCACGCCATGAAAAACCTTGTCGCTGCATGTTGCCTTATCCTTGCTGCCGCGCCGCTGATGGCCGCTGAAGAGCCCGATTATCGCGTGCTAAAGCAGCGCGAGGGGTATGAACTTCGCCAGTACGAAGCGTACCTGGTCGCCGAAACCGACGTCCCGGGCACTCAGCGCGGCGGCGGCAACCAGGCCTTTCGGGTTCTCGCCGGCTACATTTTCGGCAAAAACCAAAGCCAGCAAAAAATGGCGATGACAATCCCGGTCACCGCACAGCTCGATGAGGAAGCCTCCCGGGAAGGCCAGACGGTTTACCACTGGCAGTTTGTCATGGAGCGCAAGTACCGCCGCGAGGACCTGCCGATCCCGCTGGACAGCCGGGTCAGGATCCGCGAGATTCCGCCCCGCCTGGTAGCCGCCCGCCGCTACTCCGGCAGCACCGGCGAAAGAAACTTTCTGAAGAACCTGCAGGCCCTCGAGAAGGCCCTGGCCAGGGACGGCGTCACGCCCGCCGGACAACCGCTGGCCGCGGTCTACAACGGGCCGCTCACCCCCGGCTTCCTGCGCCGAAACGAAGTGCTTGTCGAGGTCGCCCCCGCCGCGGAAGACGGCCAAACCACCGCCGCTCGAAGCCGGTAGTTGCGGCGCGCGCCCCGCACGCCGCGTCGCGTGACCCTAGACCCGATCCACCGACCGGCGCTTGCCCCCCGGCGTGCTACAGTAGCGCCGCGCTGCCAGCCGCTGGCCCTTATCCGGGTGAGACGCCGCAGCTGGTGCAACCACAACCAACTGTATCGATGGGGACATCAGCATGGGCCTATTCAGCTTTGTTAAAGACGCAGGCGCCGCAATCTTTGGCGCGGACGAAGATCCAACCAAGATGGATGCACCGGTAAAACCGTTTGCGTCCCACCTGCGCGACCACAACATCAACCCGGAAGGCATCTACTTTGAACGCAAGGGATCCCACCTCAAAATTGAGGGAGAGGTTCCGGATCAAGACACCAAAGAGCAGGTGGTGATGATCCTGGGCAACGTCAACGGCATCGAGACTGTTGAAGACCTGATGGTTGTCGCCAACGCAGCGGGAGTAACAACAACCGCCGAGGCTCCCGCCACGGCCGGTGCGGATGCCACCCCGGAAGACTGGCAGGCCGACACCTACACCGTCCAGCCCGGTGACACGCTCGGCGCGATTGCCCAGAAGCTCTACGGCAGCGCCGGCAAGTACATGGTGATCTTCGAGGCCAATACCCCGATGCTCAAAGACCCCAACAAGATTTATCCGGGACAGGTGCTGCGGATTCCAACCGAATCCTAAGCCACATTAGATACCGCAGGCCGGCCATCGACGGCTGGCCTTGCGGCCATCAGCCCCGAAAAACCTATTGACTCTCGACGCTCGGCGCCGTGGCTTCAGCTGCGGGGGCAGCGTCACTGAGGCTCTGCGCCTGGCGGCGCTGGATCTCTTCCTCCGTCGCCTCGCGCACATCCTGAATGTCGATCGCAAAGGTCAGCGTCATGCCGGCCATGGGATGGTTGGCGTCCAGATCGACCATAAACCGCCCGGCTTTGATCACCCGCATCATCTGGGGCCCCCGGCGAGTCTGAATGCGCAGCACCATGCCGGGTTTCAGCTTGCGGGCGTCAACGCGTAGATGCTTCGCGGAGATCCGGCTCATCAGCCGCTCTTGGTGCGGACCGTAGGCTTTTTCCGGCGGAATGGTGACGCTGAAGCTGTCGCCGTTACGGTGGCCCAGCATGGCCTCCTCGAGACCCGGGATGATGTTGCCGGCGCCGATCAGGCAAACCATTGGCGCCTGATTTTCTGAGCTTTCCAACAGCCGGTCGTCCTCGCTCAGCTTGTAGTGAAACGAAACGACGTGGTTTTTTGCGATTTCCAAAGTCCGGATCCGTTGCTTGGGTACCGCGACGATGGTAACCGAATCAGGCCTGCGTCAATATCGCGCTGGCCTGCGGGCGTGGTCATCGGAGCGTAAGCAATCGGTGCCCGGCGGGTCAGAAGGAACAGGGGGTACTCCATGGACCGGGGGTATCCGGGCACCGATTGATCACCAGTCAATGCGTGATAGCGCAACCCTACCTGCCCGCGAGGACGCAGACCGTGAACTGGTTCAAAAATCTGGGGCGATACGGAAAAAATCCTTTATTGCCATGAAAAACAACGACTTAAATCAACAATCAGCAATTTTGGCAGCCTTTGTGATGACCGATTTCGGCCCCTAGGCCCGGGCTTGCGGTCGCGGCGGCGAGTCAGATCCGGTGCGCCGGGATGGGCGCTATTGAACTGATCAGTGGAGCTGATTGGGCTAAACTGCTGCCAGTGCCTACGGAGTGAAGCACGGTGAAGATCGAAATTTACAGCAAAGGCTGGTGCCCCTTTTGCCAACGCGCCAAAGCGCTGCTCGAAAGGATCGGCCTGGAATACACGGAGTACAACGTCGAGGCGGAAGAGGGCCGGCTGGAAGAGATGCTCCAGCGGGCGGACGGTCGACGCACGGTGCCACAGATATTTCTTGATGATCGGGGAATCGGCGGGTACACGGAGCTGTATCGCCTGGAGCAGGACGGCGGACTGAGCCACTGAGATTCCTGACGCGGTTTCGGGATCGTTGACGATCGCGGCAGCCAGGTCAGAGCCCTTAAGGTTCGAGCCTGCCCCAGCAAATGGAAGTGCTGCCCATGGACCTGCAATCCGCTGAACACATCGTTATGACCAGTGAGCCTGTCTATCGGGCGCTGACACCCAGCGAGCACCTCGCCCTGCAGCGCATCCGCCAGCGGGCCCGATCCTCCCGACGCCACAGTGTCTGCGCTCCCGTCTCGGAGCGGCTCGCTCGGGCCTGGTTTTCGGCGCTGGTGGCTTTGATGACGCTGCGGTGGCTGCTGGCGCTGGCGGCTTGAATTAGACAGCTTTTCGCCCGCCACGTCCCCTGCCTTAACCGCATTTGCCTTAAAGCCCGCCAAGGGCGCCACGCAAGGGATTTTGTTGCACTGATTGCGCAACTGCTGCCCGGCATGACCATCGGCCCAGATACAGCAACGGCGCGCGCTCGCTACGGTGCTACGGTCCACACAACGTATGTTCGTCGAATGTTAACGCAGGGCACAGGGCCGGAGTCATGGCGCGCAAAGCGGTAGACGCGCGGGATCCGCGGCAGCAGGGCATGCTTGGGGCGCGTCACGTTCGGCGTCCCGCAGACCTCGCGAAATACTCCCGTCGTCAACCTCGTCGCACGCCGACCTGGGCAGGCATGTCGCAAGCGCCGCGCATGGGGCCGCGGCTTGGATAGCAACTTGGAATCGACTGATTACCTCGCCACGATTCGCTCCCGCGCCGAGGAGGCGCTGGCCAGCCACGACGTTGCGACGGCCGAGCGCATTTATGGTGAGCTTCAGGGCGAGCAGGACGAACCCTGGCGTCTGCGCCTGCTGCAGGCGCGCATTCTCACCGCCAAAGGACGCGTCTATCAGGCGATTCGCAGCCTTCGATCGCTGCCGGTCGGCCAGCGTCAGGAGCCTGAGGTTCAGCTCGAGCTGGGTCGGCTCAACTATGCGCAGGGCCAGCTTTCCGAAGCGCGCACCGCGCTGCAGTCGTATCTGAAACAGCGCGACGATCAGGCGGATGCCTGGCTTCTGTTAGCGGAGGTCCACCGACGCAGCGCTTCCTGGGGCGCAGCTTCAAACGCATGCTCACGCGCCATTGCGCTCGATCCAGAGAACGTGGACGGGTACCTGAAGTTAGGGCAGGTGCTGCAGGAGGGGCGTCAGTTCGAGCGGGCGATTCAAGTCTACGCCAACGGACTCAAGGTGGTTCCCAACTCAGCTGAGCTTCTCTGTGACATGGGCGCAGCCCAGCTGGCTTTGGGTGAAGCCGAGGATGCCATCCGTTCACTGCGCCAGGCGCTTCGGCTGAGGCCCTTGAACATTGCCGCGGTGTACAACCTGGGTTCAGCTTTCGTCAAGATCGGCCAGTTCGAAGAGGCTCAGCGACGCTTCAGCCAGGTTCTGAGGTTGCGCCCCGGTCATGCGGACGCCTGGTACAAGTTGATGCACTGCCGGCGCCAGACGGCAGACGACCAGCCTGGAATTCGCAAGCTCACCGCGCTGACCGGCCGGCGCTCGGACAACACCAACCCGCGACTTTGGTTTGCGTTGGGCAAAGCCCTCGACGATCTGGGTCAGTATGACGACGCGTTCAGCGCCTTTGCGCGAGCCAACGAACTGAGAGCGGCGCAAAACCCGCACGACTGCGCGGTCCTGGAGCGCGCAATCGAGCTTACAACCCAGACCTTTTCGGACGAGCTGATTGGCCGGCTGGACGCGGGCGCAGGCAACTCGCCGCCGATGATTTTTATTGTCGGGCTGCCGCGTTCGGGGAGCACCCTGCTCAGCCAGATCCTGGATGGTCATCCGAATATGACCTGCGTGGGCGAGCACCAGCGGATCAACTGGGTAAAAATGGCCGTAGCTCAGCCGTTCGGCGGCCGCGTGCGTTACCCCGACATGGTCCCGCTGCTCAGTCGGCTGGATCTGTCCCGCATGGCCGCGGACTACCTTCAGGAGATGCCTCGGGTTGACGGCTGGCTGGTCGACCAGTCGCTGGAGCATTTTCAGGACATCGGGCTGCTGCACCTGCTATTTCCGCACGCGTGGTTTATCGATATGCGCCGAGACCCTAGGGACTGCGGGCTGTCGATGTATTTTTCCGACTTTGCCGCCGCCCACGCGTACAGCTATCGCTTCAACACCCTGGCCCGCCATATCCGGTCTCACCAGGCGCTGATGGAACACTGGCACAGCTCGCTGTCCGACCAGATTCTGCGGGTGCGGTACGAGCATCTGGTATCTGACCTGGAAGGACAGATCGATTCGCTGACCCGCCGCGTCGGAGCACCAGCGCACCCGGATCCCGGTCGTTTCTACCTGCGCGACAGCGTGGTGAACACCGGCAGCGCGTGGCAGGTTCGTCAGCCGCTCTACGAACATTCGGTCGGGCGCTGGCGAAACTACGCTGAGCACCTCGAACCGTTTCTCACGCTGCTCGAGGAGTAGCGCGTCCGATCTCACTTCCGCCGGTGCCAACCGTGAGGACAGGGTTGGCGGCACAACACAATTTATTCTGCTAGGCTTCCGAGGTTTCGTGACTGTTGACACGGGCGGGGGGTGTGTTACTAGAGTATAACACTAGTACACCTACGTTTTATTCAATATCTATTTGGGAAGTTCCAGATGACGAGTAACTTATTCCGGCCGCTGGTCGGCCTTTCGGTGGTTGCCATGCTGCTCAGCGCTTGCGGCGGCGACGATGAATCGACGGAGGCATCAACCGCCGCGCCCGCAGCCAAGGCTGCCGGGGCCAGTGCCGCAAGCGGTGGTGCATCGCCTCTGCTGGCCTACGTGCCGGCTGACACGCCGTACTTTATCGGCAACCGGGAAAAGATGGACGACAAGTCCATGGACCTGATGTGGGAAATGGCGGCACCGGCGCTTGAGTATGCTGAATCCGCGGTCTCCAAAGCCATGGAGGATCCGGAGGCGGAAGAAAACCCCGTGGCGAAAGCGGTCATGGAAGAGCTGGCCGGCAAAATGAACCGCGACGGGCTCGTCGAGCTAGGCCTGGATCCGGCCGGTTCCCTCGCCGTTTACGGTCTCGGGATCCTCCCCGTGATCCGCGCTGAAATCGCCGACGGCGACAAGCTGAAGGAAACCATCAGCCGCATCGAAGCGAAGTCAGGGCAGACGTTCACCGTCAGTGAATTCGAAGGCAATGAGTTCTATGAGAACGGCGACGAAAAGGCGCAGGCCATCATCGCCATCAATGACGATCAGGTGGTGATGAGCATTATTCCTACCGCGGCGCGAGAGGAAGGCCTGAAGCAGCTGTTCACCGACAGCAAGCCTGCCGAGAACATCACCGCCCGTCTTGACGAAATCAACAGCGAATATGAGCTGCTGCCGATCTTTACGATCTTTATGGACTCGATGGCGCTGGTTGACGCGGTGCTGACCGACGACTCGCCGGTTGCAAGCACCCTGTTCGAGCAGGGCCGGAGCCAGCTCGGACCGGAGTGCACCGCTGAGTTCAAGGAGATGGCAGGCATCGCGCCGATGGTCGTGTCCGGCTACACCCAGTTCAACGACGAGGCGGTGGACTCCATCGCCGTTATCGAGCTTCGGGACGACATCGCCACCGCCACGCAGCAGCTAGCTGCGCCGATGGGCGGTATGGGGGATATCGACGATGTGCTCTTCCACATGGGCTTCGCCATCGACGTCCTGAAAGCCAAGCAGTTTCTGACCGACCAGGCCAACGCGGTTTCCAGCGATCCCTATCAGTGCAACGCGCTGGCGGAGCTAAACGAGGGAATGTCCCAGATGTCGGCCCAGCTGGCCCAGCCGCTGCCCCCGATGGTCGGCAACTTCCAGGGGCTGCGGTTCAGTCTCAAGGACATGGATCTGTCCACCGGCATGCCGCAAAACCTGCGCGCGCTGGTGATGGTGGGTATCACCAACCCGCAGCTGGTGGTCGGCATGGCCAGCGCCATGGTGCCTCAGCTAGCCTCGCTGCAGCTTCCGGCTGACGGTACGCCCACCCCACTGCCTGACGGCCTGATTCCCTTCCCGCTCGACACGCCGCACCTGGCGATGACCGAGCAGGGTATCGGCATGTCTGCCGGCACCGGGGAAGAGTCCATGCTGAAGGGCTACCTGAGCGCGCCGCCGGCGTCCGGCGATCTGCCCTTTATGGTTGTGGGCTACGACGAAGCGGGCCTGGCCATGTATCAGCAGCAGATTCAGGAGGCGATGGCCGCTATGGCGCCGGGCGAGGAAATGCCCGAGTTCCCGATGTCTGACCTGTTTTCGCGGCAGACCATCAGCGCCAGCTTCACCGGTCGTGGGATGGAAATGTTCTCCCGCGCCTACCTGAAGCAATAAACCGATCGCCGCCCGCTGCGGGACCCACCGCAGCGGGCGGCCCCTTTTTCCACGGCGTTTTCCACCGCCGACCACCGACGCCCGTCCGAAACCCTCCTGGATTCTGCCGGAGCCTTCGCTAACGTCCCGCCACTACACGACCGTCAGGGCCGCCGCAGTGGACCGCCGCAAAGACATGCGGGGCCCCCTTCTGCTAGGGTTGCCGACATCGGGCTGACGTCGGCCCGCCGTTGATGCCGCCTCACTGCGGATTCTCAATCGGCAGCCGGGCGTCAGCGAGCTTCCAGGCCGAAAGCAATCCTTCGGCAGGCTGCGAGAGTTGAACTATGGCCAAGTCCGCAAAATATCGCCGCAAACGGGGCCTGCTGGGTTCTATCTTTTTCTGGCTGCGCAACGCGGTGCTGGTCGCGGCGGTCGCGGTGATCGGCGCAAAGTTTTACGCCGACTATCGGCTGAACCGCTCTCTGGAGCAGCTAGCCGGCATGGTCGCGCCGGTGGGCACGCTGACCGTGGCCGACAACGCCGCCGGTTTCGACGGGACCCTGTCGGCTGACAACATCTCTTTTATCCCGGACCCCGGCGTCGACCTGCCCCCGATCACCATGCGCCGCGCGGAGCTGCAAACGCCGGGCCTGCTCTGGGTGCTCGGACTTGGGCGCAGCGAGCTGCCCAACAGCATGGGCCTCAACCTCGGCGGCATGCGCGTTGAGCTCGGAGATCTCCTCGGCCAGGAGCAGCGCTCCTCGATCAGCGGGCTCACCACCGAAACCCTCGCGTGCGGAGACGTCACCCGTTTTGAGACGATCGATTTGAACAATATGGGTTTCGACAGCATGGAAAGCACCGTTGAAGCTCGTTACCGCCTGCTGCCGCCTGATGTCATCGACCTACAGATGGTCATTCAGAACGCTAACGCGGCCGAGATTCACATGGAGCTGAAGCTCGCCGTGGAGAACCTCAACGAGGTACGACGTAGCCAGGCGCCGCCGGCAGCCGGCCTCAAAAGCCTCGGCGTGACGCTGCAGGCCAGCGAGTTTAACCGTCGGCGCAACAGCTACTGCGCCGCGCAGAGCGACATTTCCAGCGACGAGTTTCTGGATAACCACATGGCAGCGGTCGCCGAGGAGACTGCCGGCATGGGTTTTAAGCTCAGCGATGAACTAACGTATCAGTACCGACGCTTCGCCGCCGGCGAGGGCGTCTGGACCTTTCTCAGCCGCCCCGATCGGCCGCTCGCCATGGAGGAGATCGCTGCCCTTGGCCCGGACAAGCTGCTGGAGGGGCTCAACGTCAATTCCGCTGTGGCATCTGGAGTGCCGCAACGAGTCAGCATCATCTCGCTGGCGCCGGAACCGGCAATGGTGCTGGACGACAGCGGCGTCCCCGGCGCGGTTGCCGTCACTGGCGGCAGCGCAGCGCGGGCATGGAAGCTGGTGGAGACGGGCAGCCTGGCGTCCTACACCGGTCGCAACGTGCGACTCAACTCCAAGTTTGGCAAGGAATACACCGGCGTGCTGGTCAGCGTCAGCGACGGCAAGGCGGTGATCGACACCCTGCTCCCCGGTGGCTCCGCCCAGATACCCATTCCGCTCGACCAGATCTTTCGCGCACGCGTACTCACGCGCGGCTGATCACCCAGACGCGTACCTCCGCCGCGCCGGCTTGTTTGAGCGCCCGCGCGCACGCGGTCGCCGTCGCGCCGGTGGTCAGCACGTCATCAATCAAGGCGACCCTGGCACCGTCCAGCGGCCGTCGAACCTGAAACACCCCACGCATCGCGCGACGACGGTCCGCCGCCAGCAGCGTTGACTGCGGCACACCCGACCGACCGCGAAGCAGGAGGTTCTGCACCAGGGGCACACCCAATCGTCTCGCCATCGGCCGGGCGAGTTCTGCCGACTGATTGAAGCCGCGCAGCGTCAGCCGCTCGCGGTGCAGCGGCACGGGCACAATCAGGTCGGGCACCGCGGGCCGGCAGCGAAGCAGAAATAGCTCGCTCAGCAGCCGACCCAGATACAGCGTTCCGTCGTACTTGAAGCGCCGGACCCACCCGTCGACGGGCGGTGCAAAAGCGAGCGCTGCGGTCACCTCGTCGAACCCGGGCGGCTCTCGGAGGCAGCGGCCACAGATTTCCGCAGCAGGTTTGTCGATGTTGGAGCGAGCGGTTATGCCGGGCAGCGCGTCACCGCACAACCGGCAGCCCGCGGCATGCCAGGGCAGATCATCCAGGCAATCGCGACACAGACTCAGGCCACGATAGCCCTGGGCCTGGCAGATCGCGCAGCGTGACGGGAAGATATGAGCCCAGCTTCGATCGATCCATTCGTAAACCTTCATACCACTCCCTGGTTGACAGCCGTAGAAACCGGTCCAATACTTGGCGCCCCAGACCGCTGTGGAGTTGCCATGACCTCTGTGCGACACGACTGGACCGCCGAACAGGGGGTTGCGCTGTTTAACCAGCCATTCAACGACCTGTTGTTTGACGCGCAAACGGTTCACCGAAACACTTTCCCGCCCAACACGGTGCAGATCAGCACGCTGCTGTCGATCAAAACCGGCGCCTGCCCGGAAGACTGCAAATACTGCCCGCAGAGCGCTCACTACAAGACGGGCCTCGAGGTCGAACGCCTGCTGCCCGTCGAGCAGGTTGTCGCTGCCGCTAGCGCCGCCAAAGCACGCGGCGCCAGCCGCTTCTGTATGGGTGGCGCGTGGCGAAGCCCGAGGGCACGGGACCTTGAGCCGCTGGCCGAAATGATTGCTGAGGTGAAGGCCTTGGGCCTGGAAACCTGCCTGACCGTCGGCATGCTCGACGCCGAACAGGCCGACCGACTGCAGGAAGCGGGCCTCGACTACTACAACCACAACATCGACACCTCGCCTGAGTACTACGACGAGGTGATCACCACCCGGGACTTCTCCGAACGCATCGAGACCCTCAACAACGTGCGCAAGGCGGGCCTCAAGGTCTGCTCGGGCGGCATTGTCGGCATGGGAGAGAGCCGGGCCGACCGCGCCAGCATGCTGGCGGTGCTGGCCAACCTGCCCGAACACCCGGAGAGTGTGCCGATCAACCGCCTGGTACAGGTTCCCGGTACCCCGATGCACGGGCAGCCGGAAGTGGATCCGCTCGAGTTTGTCCGGACCATAGCGGTCGCCAGGATTATGCTGCCGCGGTCGGTGGTGCGGCTGTCAGCCGGGCGCACGGAGATGTCGGACGAACTGCAGGCCTTGTGTTTTCTGGCCGGCGCGAACTCAATCTTTTACGGTGACAAGCTGCTCACCACTCAAAACCCGGCCCAGCAGGCCGACATGGAACTGCTGGCGAGGCTGGGCCTGACCGCCGGGACACCGGAACCCGTCGCAGCGGGCTAACGTAACGCCATGCCTCCTTCGGCACCGGTTTCACCTGCGCCTGGTCCACACTCTGCAACGGTTGCGCCGGGACATGAGACGCCGGCCAGCAGTGCACTGCCCAACGACTGGGCGTCCTGGCTGAGCGCGCAGCGCGCAACCCTCGAGCACGCCAACCAATGGCGGCAACGACGGACCCCGGCCGATGGCGCGAAAGATTTTGCCAGCAACGACTACCTGGCGCTGGCGCGACACCCCGAGCTTGCCAAGGCGCTGGCGGCAGCGGCAGCGGACCTGGGCTGTGGCGCCGGCAGCGCGCAGCTGCTGGGCGGCTACCGCCCGATTCACCAGGAGCTGGAGGAACGCCTTGCTGAGTGGGTTCAGCGACCGGCCGCAGCGCTGTTTTCCACCGGCTACATGGCGAACCTTGGACTGATCACCGCGCTCACCGGCACCGATGATCTGATTGTCCAGGACAAGCTCAACCACGCCTCACTCATCGACGCCGCCCGTTTGTCAGGCGCCAAGCTGCGACGCTACCGGCATCACGACATGAACAGCCTGCAGCGGCAGCTGACGTTGCCCGGACGGCGGCGCCTGCTGGCGGTTGAAAGCGTATTCTCGATGGATGGCGACCTCGCGCCGCTGGCGGAGATCGCCAGGCTGGCGACAGCCCATGATGCGCTGCTCTGCGTTGACGAGGCCCACGCGCTGGGGGTTTTTGGTCAGCATGGCTCCGGCTCGCTGGGTGAAGCGGGGCTCAGCGCCGCTGATGCTCCCGTGGTGGTCGGCACGTTCGGAAAATCATTGGGCACTCACGGGGCGTTTGTCGCCGGTCCGCAGGAGATCATCGACCAGCTCGTCAACCGAGCGCGGAGCCACGTTTACACCACCGCACCCGCACCGCCGCTTGCCGCCGCGACCCTCGCGAGCCTGCAGCTAGTGCGGCGTGACCAGTGGCGGCGGGATCACCTGCAGGACCTGATCGAGCGGTTTGTGCAGCGGGCCGGCCAGCTGGGATTGCCGCTGGGTGCTTCGCGATCGCCGATTCAGCCGCTGCTGCTGGGGGAGGCGGGGCGTGCGCTCGACCTGAGCCAGGCCCTGGCCACGCAGGGTTTTCACGTTCCTGCCATCCGGCCCCCGACGGTGCCTGAGGGCACCTCGCGACTGCGGATTTCCCTCAACGCCGGTCATCAGCCCGACGATATTGAGCAGCTTTTGGTGGCGATCGCCCGGCACCTCGAGCAGCCCGCGCAGGCGGCGGGCTTAGAGAGGCGTCCATGACCGAACCGACGGCTCTGAAAATCGAGGTCGCCGGATGTCGAGAACCGGGCACGCCCACGCTGGCACTGATTCACGGCTGGGGTATGCACTGCAACGTGTTCACTGAAGTCATCGAGACGCTTGCCCCGCGGTTCCAGCTGCTGTTGATCGACCTGCCTGGCCACGGTCGCAACCATCAGCTTTCCCGCATACCGCCGCTGGCTGAGCTCGCTGATCAGATCGCCGGCGCGGTCGCAACACTCGTCGACGAGGAACCTATCACCTGCCTTGGCTGGTCGCTGGGCGGGCAGCTGGCGCTGACCCTGGCGCTGCAACATCCACAGCAGATCAACCGGCTCGTGCTGGTCGCCAGCACGCCGCGTTTTGTGCGCGACGCGACCTGGCCGCACGGCATGCCCGCCGCCGTGTTCGACCAATTCGCCGCGGATCTCCGCGAAGATCATGTCGCCACCTGGCAGCGCTTTCTGGCGCTGGAGGTCCACGGCACCGCCACCGCCAAGCAGGATCTGCGTCGGCTTCGGCAGGTTGCGACCGACTGGCCGCCGCCAAACCCGACGGCGTTGGCTGACGGACTCGAGCTCCTGGGGAACAACGACCTGCGGGATCAGCTGTGCCAGATCCACACGCCGACGCTGATCGTTAGCGGCGGCCGAGATCGGCTGGTGCCGCCAGCGGCCGGGCGGTGGATGGCCAGCCAGCTGGCCCGAGCGGACCACCAGGTGCTGTCCGCGTGCGGCCACGCGCCTTTTATCGGGGACAGCACCGCCTTTCTCAAGCTGCTGGAGCCGTTTGCGCTGGCTGACCACGCGAGGCTGGCCCATGTATGACACGACCAGCGTCGGACGCGCGTTCAGCCGGGCGGCTGACAGCTACGGTGACGCTTCGGTCCTGCAGCAGGCTGTCGAGGACGAACTGCTGACCCGGCTCACAACGCTAAATCCGCCAGTCGACACGATCGTGGATCTCGGCGCCGGCCCCGGGCGGGCCAGCCGATCCCTCGCGGGAAGGCCTGGCAACCCTCAGGTGGTGGCCGTGGATTTGGCCTCGGGAATGCTGGAAAGCTGGTCACATCCCGGCGTCCAGCGGGTTTGCGCCGACGCGGCATGGCTGCCGCTGGCTGACGGCTGCGCTGACCTCGTCTGGTCCAATCTGATGCTGCAATGGAGCCCTAACCCCGGGCGGCTTTTCGCCGAGGTTCGGCGGAGCCTCAGACCTGAGGGGAGCTTTCTCTTCAGCACGTTTGGGCCGCTGACGCTGACCGAGCTGCGCAGCGCCTGGGGCGCCGTTGATGCCGGGAGCCACGTGAGCGACTTTATTGACATGCACGATCTCGGTGACGGACTGCTGGCGGCCGGCTTCTCCGATCCGGTCATGGACAGTCAGCTCATCACGCTGACCTACACCGATGTTCGGGCGCTGATGATGGATCTAAAGGCGTGGGGCGCCAGCAATCGGCGCGAGGATCGCCCACGCGGGATGATGGGAAAGCGCCGAATGAAGGCGATGATGGCGGAATACGAGCGGCATCGCGTCGATGACCGTATTCCCGCCACCTTTGAGGTGATCTATGGCTATGCGCGCGGGGCACCGACCGGGCGCCCGGTCCGCCAGGAAGCGGGTGAGGTAGCCACCATTCCCGTCGATTCGCTGCGAGGCAGCCGGCGCCGGTGAAAGGCTTTTTTGTCACCGGAACCGATACCGAAATCGGCAAGACCTGGTCAAGCGTGGCGGTGCTTCACGCGCTGCGAGAACGCGGCTTCCGCGTTAACGCCATCAAGCCGGTCGCCGCCGGCGAGGACCACCCGAGCGACGCCTCTTTGCTGGAGAGCGCCTGCGGCCATCCGATTGAACCAGCACTGCTCAATCCGTTTGCCTTTCCGGAGCCCGTCTCGCCGCACCTGGCGGCACAGCTTGAGGGCCAATGCGTTGAGCTTCCACCGATTGTGGCGGCCGCTCGCCGGCTGGCGGACGATGCGGATCTGCTGCTAGCAGAAGGCGCTGGAGGCTGGATGGTGCCGCTCGGTGGTCCAGACGGCCAGCTGCTGATGCCCGACCTCGTAAAGGCGCTAGACCTTCCGGTCATCCTGGTGGTTGGGCTCAAGCTGGGTTGTCTCAATCACGCGTTGCTCAGCGCAGCTCAAATCAGCGCCAGTGGCTGCACCTTGGCCGGCTGGATCGGCAATACGGTGGATCCGGCGATGCGCCTCAAGCGCGAAAACATCGACACGTTGAACCGCCTGCTGCCGGTTCCGTCACTTGGCATTCTGCCGAGGCTCGAGGCGCCGGCTGACGGTGCGTCCTATCTCGACCTCTCGCCGCTCAAACTCTGACGACAACCCCGGCACACCAAACGACGCTTCGGAGCGTTGGCGCCGTCAGGCCGACCGGCCACAAAAAAGCCCCCGCCGCGAAGCGCGACTAGGGCTGAGTGTCCTGTTTGACAAGTTCGTTGCGTTTCAGAGCCCCGTTGGGCGCCAAGAACAAGGCGCATCGCGCCGCCAATGGCCGTAGCCCTTGGCAAGCGGTGCAACGCGGTTATTGGCGCCCAAGGGGGCTCCCTCCGGGCGCGTCCCACAAGGCCTGGAGCGGCGTTGCGAGCCTTGGCCAGGGAACCACCCTGGCCGGCGGCTCGCGCCTGACTCCCGGGCCTTGTGGACACGCGCTTAAATACAACGAACTTTTCAAACAGGACACTAGGTAAAGGCAGACCTTTTTTCTTAGAAGCTGTAGGTCACCTCAATTCCAGCGCGGCGCAGCGTGCCCGGATGGATGAATGAACCGCCGAACTCCGGCGCCGGGATCACCTCCTCCAGATAATTTTCGTCGGTGGCGTTGCGCACGAAGCCGACAATTGTCCAGTTGTTGCTCTCGAAACCTGCCCGCAGATTCACGAGCGTGTAGGTATCACGCTGCGTGCGGGAGTACTCACCCGGAGCACCAAACAGGGTCGGCCGCTCCTGATCCTGGATCACGTGGAAGTAGGTTTCGCCCACGGTGGCCACATCGACGTTGATAAAGTAGTCCCAATCGGCCCAGGCGTCGTCTTCCCAGCGACCACCCACGTTGAAGGTGAACTCAGGCGTGTAGGGAGACTCGTTACCGATCGTATCAGGACGCGTCGTGTTGGCCTTGATTTCGCTGTCGATAAACGCCGCTGAGGTGTAGAGGCTCAGGTTGTCGTTGGGCGCCCAGTTGGCGGAGAACTCCACGCCGTCCATCTCGACCTCGTCGACGTTGGTCACGACACGCAGCAGGCCGAAAGCCCCGACGAGGAATTCGAAGAACTGCAGGTCGTCCACCTCGGTATGGTAGTAAGCAGCCTCCAGATTCAGGGTGCCGTCGAGCAGCCGCGACTTGAAGCCCACTTCAAAGGCCGTGGAGGTCTCCTCGTCAAACTGGTCCTGGATCGCCACCGGCGCGAACCCTTCGTTGGGTGAGCCCGGCACGCCGATTCCCAGCCCTTGGTTGATGAAAATGTCGGTGGTTGCGGCCGCACCGAGGTTGTTGAAGCCGCCGCTCTTAAAGCCGCGACCGAGGCTGGAGAAGATCGTCGTGCTGTCGCTGACGTCCCAGCTCACCGAAACCTTGGGCTGGAATTCCGAGAACGTCTCGTTCTGCGGCGCGATCACGCCGTTGGGATTCACGCCGGGGCATAGGCCGGTGTTGATCGGATCGCCACCTTCAAACGGGGGGCCGTCGCAGTCGATGAACTGGCTGCGGGCATCCACGGGAACGAGGTTGGTCACGTCCCGATCCTCACGATCGTAGCGGGCGGCAAACGAGAGCTCCACCGTCTCGGAAATGTCGTAGTCGATGTTGCCGAAGATCGCCATCACCTCGGACTCGAACCGGTCATTCACCAGCTGCTCGGTCGGGTTCGGGCCACCCTGAGGCACAAACAGGCTTTCGGTGATGCCGTTGCCCAGGTCGATACCGGTGTTGACGCCCACCTCCCGATCGATGTCCAGATAGTAGATACCCGTCTGCCAGCGCAGGTCTGAATCCTGGTTCGACGACAGGCGAACCTCGAAGCTGAAATCTTCCTGGTTACGCTCCTGGTACTGAGTGCCGTCGCAGGTGGTCGGCGTGTAGGGACCCAGGATCGGACCGTTCTCCACGGGCACCAGCAGCTGGGGTGCGGGCAGACTCACGCCCGCCGCCAGCAGCGCGTTGATGCTGTCCGGGCACCCGGTGGACGGATCGAAGAAGAAGCCAAAAGCACCCGAGGTGCCGTCCGCGCTGAAGGAGTTCTCGATGTCGGAGTAGAGAAACCAGCCCGTCAGATCGGCGTTGGCGAAGCTGTGATCCACCTTCAGCGAGAACTCGAGCGCCTCCTGGTCGTTCTGGGGATCGATGTTGTTCTGAAAAACGAAGTCGTGATCGTTTACGTCTTCGTAGAATCGGCTGGCAAACTCCTCGCCGAAAACGGGTGCCAGGCCGGCAGCAAAGCCCGGTAGGGCGAACGCCGCGTTGAAGGAGATCGACGCCGCGTCGACTTCGCCGTAGCGCAGCTTGGCGTCCCAGCGCGTCGTTTCGTTTTCCCAGATCAGGCGTCCGCCGAGATTCCAGTTTTCAAAGTCGTCGACGATGTCGTCGTTCAGGAAGCTGTTTCGATAAAAGCCGTCGCTCGAGCGAAAGTCGGCATTGAGGCCGTACCACATGCTGCCTTCGGTGATCGGGCCGCTGATCGAGCCCGCAACCAGCGTGGTGCTGTCCTCAGCGAGTGATGCTTTGAGCCGGCCGCGCCGTTCGTCGTTCGGCGTTTCGGTGGAAATGATGATGGCGCCAGACGAAGCGTTTCGACCATAGAGCGCGCCCTGCGGCCCCTTCAGAATTTCGATCTGCTGAAGGTTTGTGTACTCCCGGTTCAGCGCAGCGGGGTTGGTCATGAGAATGCCGTCGAGAATCAACGCAAAGCTGTTCTCTGCGTCGCGCGCGCCGTTGATGCCCCTAATGTTGACCTGCGTGTCGCCAACCTCCGCCGCGTCCACCAGCGAAACGCCGGGCGTCAGGTAGATAAAGTCAGCGGCCCGCTCGACGCCGGAGCGCTGGAGCTGCGTCTGGGTGAATACCGTCACCGCGGCCGGAACATCCTGGAGCGACTCCGCGCGCTTCCGAGCTGTAACGACAATCTCCTCCAGCGAGCCGGACGCCTGGGCGTGAACGGGCTGCTGGTAAGCGACGGACAGGGCGGCCGCGATGGCGCCACTGATGAGGGAAAAACGGGGCAATGAACTCACTTGCATTCTCCTGCTAGGGAAGGGTCAGCGTATCAGCAGCATGCATGTTCTTATGCATGGATTGGCTACCTCAACCGTCACACTTCATTATGATTCACCTTTTTTGTCAAATGTCTGGACATTTGGCGCTGGCTAGGCGGTAATTGGGAGTTCAGCATTGACGCTTAAACGTCCTTGCGGTACACCGACCATCGCCGCGCCGCGGCTTCAAAAAGAACTGACAACTGGAATCTCTATGGCTTACCGACTTGGCGTCGACGTCGGGGGAACATTCACCGACCTCATCTTAGTAAAAGAAGAAAGCGGCGATACCTTCTCCGCGAAAGTACCCAGCACCCCTGAGGACTCTTCCATCGGGGTATTCAACGGCATCAGCAAGGTCTGTGCTGAAGCGGGAATTGATCCCAAAGACATTACCCACGTCATGCACGGCACCACGGTTGCCACCAATACCGTGCTGACCGGAACTGGCGCCAACGTAGGCCTGGTCACCACCAAAGGCTATCGCCAGGTGCTGCAGATCGCGCGGTCCTTTGTGCCGGGAGGTCTCGGCGGCTGGGTGATCTACAACAAGTCACTGCCGCTAGCACCGCTCGGCCTGACGATCGAAGCGGATGAGCGCATGAGCGCCGGCGGCGAGATTGTCGATGAGGTTAACGATGCTCAGGTTCGCGAGGAGCTGAGCAAGCTGAAGGATAAGGGTATCGAGGCGCTGACCGTCTGCCTGATCAACGCCTTTGCCAACGACGCTAACGAAAAGCGCATCGCTGAGCTCGCGGCTGAAGTCATGCCGGACATCCCTGTCTCGCTGTCCTCGGAGGTGGTTCCCGAGATGCAGGAGTACGAGCGCGCCATCACCACGGTCGCCAACTCCTACGTCCGTCCGCGGGTCGAAAAATATATGCAGAACCTGCAGACCGAGCTCAGCGATAAGATGGAGAACGTCCAGCTTCACGTGCTGCGTTCTGACGGCGGCCTGGCCTCATCTGCCGCCGCCAAGTCTTATCCGGTCAACCTGCTGATGAGCGGACCGGCCGGTGGCGTAACCGGCGCGGTCTGGATTGCTGGCCAGTCCGGCTACAAAAACCTGCTGACGCTCGACATGGGCGGCACCTCGACGGACGTGGCTCTGGTGCAGGACGGTGTGGCCCAGCTGCGGCGCGAAACCACGGTGGGTGACGTGACCGTTCGGGCCTCCTCGGTCGACGTAAGAACGGTCGGCGCGGGCGGCGGCTCGATTGCCCACGTCCCGGAACTGACCAAGGCGCTGCGCGTCGGGCCACAAAGCGCAGGCGCTGCGCCCGGCCCTGCGGCTTATAATAAAGGCGGCACCGAGCCGACCGTGACCGACGCCAACGTCATGCTGGGCTACATGCCGCAGTCGGTGCGTCTCGGCGGCGACATGGAGATCCGAAAAGATCTGGCTGAGCAGGCGCTGCAGAGCGTGGCTCAAGGTTTGGATATCTCGGTTCAGCGGGCCGCTGAAGGCGTGTACGACATCGTCAACGAAAACATGTTCGGCGCGCTGCGCCTGGTATCGGTTGAACAGGGCTACGACCCGCGCGACTTTGCGCTGATCGCCTTTGGCGGCGCCGGCCCACTTCACGCCAACGCCCTGGGCAAGCTCATGAACTCCTGGCCGGTGCTGATTCCGCCGGGCCCAGGCGTACTCTGCGCCTACGGTGACGCCACGACCCGGGTCCGCGACGAAGCCTCGCGGACCTTCATCCGGCGTTTCTCGCAAACCAGCACGGACGAGGTCGCGGGCATCTTTGAAGATCTCGCCAAAGCCGCGGCCCAGACGCTCATCGACGAGGGGGTTCCCGAAGACGAGCAGGTGGCGGGTTACGAGGTCGATATCCGCTATCAGGGCCAGGGCCTGCTCCTGACCATCTCCGTCGATCTGGACGAGCTGCGCCAGACCGGCCTCGAGGCCATCGGCAAGCGCTTCGACGACCAGCACGAGCAGCTCTTCACGTTCGCGCTGGATGCCGAGCAGGAGGTGGTCAACCTTCGGGCGGTGGTCCAGGGCAAGTCGGCTGAGGTTAAAGCGATGACCCTCGAAGAGGGCGGCGCTGATCCGTCAGGCGCCGTGATCGGCAAGGAAACCATCCACGTGGAGGGCACCGATCAGGAGGCGAACATCTATGATCGCTCCAAGCTCAAGTCGGGCAACCAAATCGCCGGCCCGGCGATCGTGATGGAAATGGATTCCACCACCCTGATCCTCCCCGGCCATACCGGCAGTGTCGACAAGGTCGGCATGATCCTCATCAACCCGAACGAATAGGTCAATCGAAATGCCAGCAAAACTGATTCAAGCCAACGAGACGCCGTTTAACCGGGTGGACGTGGATCCCATTGCCCTCGACATCATCGAGAACGCGCTCAAGAACGCGCGCTACGAGATGGACACGGTGCTGTTCCGAACCGCCATGTCCCCGGGCATCCGGGAACAGCACGACGAGTTTCCGATGATCGCCAACGTCGAAGGCAAGATGGTCGTCGGCCAATTTGGCTCGTTTATCCACGGCTTTAAAGAAGCCTTCAACGGCACGATCGAAGAAGGGGACGTGTTCCTCACCAACGATCCCTACGCCTGCAACGGCGCGGTGAGCCACATCAACGACTGGCTGGTGCTGGTCCCGGTGTTCAAAGACCACCGCCTGATCGCCTGGGCCGCCATGTTTGGCCACATGACCGACGTGGGCGGCAAGGTGCCCGGCAGTCTGCCGACCGACGCCCGACAGATCTACGAGGAAGGCATCCGCGTGCCGGTCACCAAGATCTTCAAGAAAGGCGAGCTGCAGGAAGAGATCCTCGAGCTGGTGCTGTACAACTGCCGGCTGCCACACTGGAACCGGTCGGACTTCAACGCGATCATCGCGGCCTGCCGCACGGCCGAAAAACGCTGCGTGGAAATCGCCGAGCGCTTTGGCGACGACGTGTTTTATTCAGCGATGGACGAGCTGCTGGAGCGCAACAAGCGTGCCATGGCGCAGCTCATCAAGAACACCGTACCGGAAGAGAAGCAGTACTTCGAAGACTACATCTGCGACGACGGCTTAGGGATGGGTCCCTATCGCATCAAGTGCGCCATGTGGCGCGAGGGTGACAAGGTCAAATTCGACTTTGAAGGCACCGACCCGCAGTCCATCAGCTCTATCAACTTCTATCTCAACGAAGAGATGTTCAAGATGTTCTGCGGGGTCTACATGATTATGGTGTTCGACCCGCAGATCATGTTCAACGACGGCTTCTACGATTTGATGGAGGTCAACATCCCGGCCGGCACGCTCCTGAAACCGATGGAGCCGGCGGCTCTGTCATGCCGGACGCACGCGCTGGGCCGGATCTTCGACGTGCTCGGCGGCCTGCTTGGCCAGGGAAGCCCCGACTTCCTATGCGCGGCCGGCTTCTCGGACAGCCCGCACTTCATGTACTCCGGCTACGACAAGAACGGCGAGTGGTACCAGCTTTACCAGATCGGCTTCGGCGGCGTTCCCGGCAAGCCTTCGGGCGACGGTCCGGACGGCCACTCCCTGTGGCCCAGCTTCACCAACGTGCCCAACGAGTTCCTGGAGAGCTATTTTCCGCTGCGTATCGACGTGTACGAGACGCTGCCTGATTCCGGCGGCGCCGGCCTGCATCGGGGCGGCAACGCCCTGCGCATCGGCTACCGTTTCCTGGAGCCCGGCGAGATCTCGATCCACGACGATCGCTGGCTGACCTACCCCTGGGGCGTCAACGGCGGCCATCCCGGTCAGCGCAGCCAGAAGATCCTGGTGCGCACCGATGGCACGGAAGAGCTTTGTGAGTCCAAGTGCGACCGCCTGCACGTCAACGCCGGCGACCTGCTGTACTTCGACACCTGGGGCGGCGGCGGCTGGGGTGACCCCTTCCTGCGGCCTACCGAACAGGTGGCGTTCGACGTCGATGCGGGTCTGGTGACCGTCGAGGGCGCCAAAAAGAACTATGGCGTGGTGATCAACGCGGACGGCAGCGTCGACGAAGACGCCACCACCGCCCTGCGGGCTCAGATGAGCAGCGACCGTGGCGACACCAAGCTGTTCGACAAGGGCTTCGAGTCGGTGGATGAGCTCAAGGCGCGCTGCGAGTCTGACACCGGCCTCAAGGCGCCACAGCAGCCTCGCTTCGAAACCTGGGTGGACGTACAGCGCCAGCGCGTAGCCGGCTAAGCTCAACGCGCCCAGCGCACAAAAAAGGGGTCGGGTCAGGCTAACTTTCGCGACGCGAAACAGGCCTGACCCTTTTTTTTGGAGCGAAAGTTAACCTGACCCCTTTTTGTTCAAATTCGAACGGGCTCTGGCCTTTTTTTATTTCTCTTGGCTAACCTTTAGCCCGCAGCCCGCTCGGTTTCGGCGAGCGGAAACGATTCCACGTAATCCATCACCTGCGATTTCGGCAGCACGTCGGCGTAGCGTCGGCCGACGTCACGCAGGTTGGCCTCATGCGCATCGCGCTCCTGATCCCCGACACACTCCTCCGGCACCATCGTGCGGAAACCGTAGGAAAAGCTGTCGACGATGGAGGCTCGGACGCAGCCGCTGGTGGTGCACCCCGTGATGATCGTCGTGTCTACCCGGTGGGTGGTCAGAAACGTCACCAGCGGCGTCAGAAAGAAAATCGACGGCGCGGATTTGGTGAACGTGAAGTCGTAGTCTTCGTCCAGCAGCGCTTCTTCGATCTGCGTCGACTCCTGGCCGATGAAGCAGTGGCCGTCGGACAGGGGCCCCACCTTCCAATAAGCCATGTCTTTCTTGCTTTGCCATGCGCAGTTGCAGGACGCCACCGGAATCCCTCGCGCCCGGGCCGCCTTCAGCAGCGGCTCGGTGTGCTCAACCGCTGAGGTGATATGCGGTGAGCCGCCGATCGGCCACTTGTCTCGGGTGAACGAGTGCTGGAAATCGACCACCAAAATCGCCGGTCGGTGACCAAACCCGATGGTCTCGGAGCCATAGCCGGCCTGCTTGAATCGATCTGACATAGACTTCTTCCTGTTCGTGTGGAAGGAATGGCCCGGCCGCCCGCGCCCAGCGCTGGCCGGTGTTGAGGCAAAAAACGCTGGTCGGCTCCTATACTAACCCTAATTCCACGCCGGCCGACGCAACCGCCAGGGCCGCCCGTCCCGCCGGATTACCGGGCGATCTGAGGTGGTCAGTTTACGGACTGGGCGTCTGCTGCAGCCGGCGAATCTCTCGCATATCGGCCGGCGGCTTCAGCCACATCGGCTTTTCTTTCTTCGCCCAAGCCAGCAGCTCCGGCGGAAACTCGTCCAGCGACTCCACGCGCCAGGAGTGCAGATGCATGATGGCCACGTCACCGCCGGCCCACGGGGGAAGCGCGCCGTAACGCTGCCAGCTCATCTGGTGAGGCTCTTCCACTGCGCCCTCGGGATGGATGAAAAAGTCGTAGTTTTCCCAGGCCTCGTAGGTGCCGCCCGACGGCAGGGGGAAATCGAGCCAGACCGCAGCGGTGAACACCCAGGTGTTGCCCATCTTCCTGGAGGGAATACCGTTCTTGGCCTCGATCACCTGCACGCGATCCCCGCTGCCCTGCTCCACGTCACCATAGATCAACCCGTCCTTCAGTCGGTAGCTGATCATCTGGTAGGGATAGGCGATCGGTTCCACGGGCTGACCGTTATGCGTTTCCAGCACGGCGCCGGTCTCCGGGTCGGTGTAGGCGAACGTCTTGCGGGTCAGGTGCACCACCGGCTCGCCGGCCGTCTCCGGCCAGATCACGGTAGAGCTGTCGAAGCCGATCATGCCGAACAGCTTCTCGCCGGACGGGTAGGCATAAACGCCGCCCTCAGCGATCCAGTGCACCGGTTCGCCGGTGCCCGCGCGTGCATCAACCCAGGCGCGCAGCACCTCCGGCGCCGCCTCGCGCCCTGGGGCGTTGGCACCCTCAGCAAGGGCAAGCCCAGGGAGGGCGGGCAAACACAGCAGACCGATCAGCAGCAGCGGTTTTCTCAACAACATGGCAACACAACCTCAAACCTAGGAGTTATCAATCCGGGAGTATACCGAGCCCAGGCGTGCAGGGTGCGAGCAACCTGCCTGGCGCGGTACAATAATCGGCCGGGTATCCGACCCACAAAACAGCAGCCAGCAGAGCCGACCGATGACCAGTATCGTCAAACGCACCACCCTGTTTGTCCGCGACATGGAGGCGTCTCTCGCCTGGTATCAGCAGGTGCTCGGCATGAGCGTCTGGTTCGACAAACCCTTTACCCTGTCGGGCATCGGCCTGGCCGCCGGCAAGGCCGGGGACAAAACCCGTTTGGTCATCCTGAAGTGCGAGGACGACGTTGTGGGCATGATCGGACTGCTGCAGTGGCTGGAGCCCGACGAGCCGCCACCTGAACCGCCGGCGGCGGTGACCTACGGGATGCCGACGTTTGTGGTGGCCAGCGACGACGCAGCCGCCTGTCACGACGCGGCCGTTGCCCTTGGCACCCGGGTCCACGCGGAGCCTCACGAGTGGTCGACCGAGGGTGCTGACGGGAACATCAAACATTTTATCGGCGTCTCTTTGTTTGACCCCGATGGGCACTTCTTTGAGATCAACCAGCTGCTGAGAGTCAGCGAAAAACCCGGCGACGCCTAGGAAGTCATGCAGGACACGGACAGCCACTTTTCCCGCCGGTACCTCAGCAGCCCTTTCGGGCAGACGCACTGGCTGCTGCGCCAGCCGGCGGACACCAGCCGGCCGCCGCTGCTCTGCCTGCATCCGATTCCGTACAGCGGCGTCTTTTTTCGGACCTTTATGGGCCTGGTTGACGACCGGGAAACCCTGGCGCCGGACTATCCGGGCTACGGCGGCTCGGACGGTGCGGATGACGTCATCTCGATCGAGGAGCACGCCCAGGCGATTGCGCCAGGCATCGAGACCTTCAAAGAGCTTCATGTCTTGGGCTTTCACACCGGCTGCCTGGTTGGCGTCGAGCTGGCGCTAAGCTACCCGTCCGTCACCCAGCTGACGCTGGTGGACATCCCCTACTTTGAGGCAAACGCGCGATCCAAAATGACCGTGTCGGATCACGAGCTGACGCCGGAGCTCAGCTGCCTGGAGAGCCTGTGGTCGTTTTCCGTCAGCCGCAATGTGCCGGATCTGGCGCTGACCCGCGCTTACGAGCTGTTTATCGAGCAGGCGAGAGCCGGCGAGCGGGAGCGCTGGGGCTTCAAGGCGGCCTTCGCCTACCCGTGCGAGGAGCGGTTTGCCAAAGTGACCACGCCAACCACCATCATTGCGACCGAATCCGGCCTGAAGGATCCGACGATCGCTGCCAGTCAGGCCATGAGCCACGCCACTTTTCGACAGCGGCCGGACATCAATGCGCTGGTGTTTGAAACCTTTGCCGCCGAGATAGCCGCCGAGCTGTAGCCTGGTGGGCCGATTCAGATCACCCTACGGCTAACCGTCTTCGAGCTGGACCTTAAGCCAGACGCGAGCCGCCCGCCAGGCGCGATTCACGCTGCGGGGTGAAACAGTGAGCGCCTGTGCCGTCTCGTCGACCGTCAGCCCCCCGAAGTAGCGCAGCTTGACCACCGTCGCCATGGCGGGATCCACCCCCTCCAGGTCGGTGAGTGCTGAATCCAGGGCCATCAGGTCGATGGCGTCTGCAGTCGCCGGCACCGAGCCGGCCAGACCGGGTTGATCATCCAGGCTGATTCGCGTTGGCCGCTGACCCCGCTTGACCGCCGCCAGGGCCCGCGCCCGCTCAACGAGGATCCGGCGCATCGCCTCACCAGCCGCGGCAAAAAAATGGGCCCGGTTGTCGAACCCGGATTTGCTGCCAGCCATCCTGAGGTATGCCTCGTGCAGCAGGCCGGTGGCGCCCATGGTGATCACGTCACTCTCCTGGGCAATGCGGCGCCGGGCCATGCCTTTGAGTTCCGCGTAGACGGCGGGCAAAACGGCCTCCAGCTTCTGCTGGTCCCCGGCGATCTCCTTGAGCGCCCGCGTGATGTCGTCGGTCATCGACGTACCCCGCGGGCCGAAGCCCATCGCCTTGCGCTCAATCCATGGGTCGGCAACCCGCTCATCGGCACAGGATAACTCAGCCACTGACGTAGAATGTAGCGAGCATGACCGATCCTCGCTGGGAAAAACTCTGGGCGATCTACCACGAGGTGGTTGATCTGCCCCCTGACCTTCGGTCCGAGGCCCTGGCGCGGGCGTGCGGCGAGGACGCCGGGCTGCGCGCCGAGCTGGAGCGGCTGCTGGCGGCAGACGATGATGATTCACCGCTCGACCGACCGCCCGCACAGCTGTTTGAGCTGGCCGCCAATCTCGAAGGTCGGGACATCGGCCCCTGGCGCCTGGATCAGGAGCTTGGCCGCGGCGGCATGGGCGCGGTCTACCTGGCGCACCGGGAGGACGGTGCCTACCGCCAGCAGGTCGCCATCAAGTTTATGGCCCGGCACCGCGACGAGGACGCAAGGCGACGTTTTCTCACCGAACGGGCGCTGCTGGCCAGGCTCGACCATCCGTGTATCGCCCGCCTTATCGACGCCGGCGAAACGCCTGACCAGATGCCGTATCTGGTCATGGAGTACGTGGACGGCACCACCTGCGATCGTTGGTGCCAGGCACCGTCGCGAACTACCCGGGAGCGGCTCGAACTCTTCAAGAAGATCTGCGAAGCGGTCCAGTTTGCTCATCAGAACCTGGTCGTGCACCGTGACCTTAAGCCGGGCAATGTGCTGGTGACGCAAGACGGTCAGCCAAAGCTTCTGGACTTTGGGATCGCCCGCCCCCTGAACGAAGGTTCCGACGGTACCGTCACGCGCCACGCGATGACGCCGGACTTTGCCAGCCCCGAGCAGGTGCGTGGGGATCAGGTGACCACGGTCAGCGACGTTTATTCGCTGGGCGTGCTGCTCTACGTCACGCTCAGCGGGGTCAAACCTTACAGCCTGGCTGATGCGGCGCTGGCCCAGGTCGTAAAGTCGATCTGCGACGACGAGCCGCCGCTGCCCAGCCAGGCCGCCAGCGGACGGCTGGCAGAACGGCTGACCGGCGATCTGGACGCCATCGTCAGCCGGGCGATGGCGAAGCGTCCGGCGGAGCGTTACGGATCAGCGCAAGAGCTGGCAGACGACATCAGTCGCCACCTGAACGATCTGCCCGTGACCGCGCGGCGACCGAGCCGCATGTATCGACTGGGCCGCTTCGTTCGGCGCCACCGCCTCGGCGTGACCGCTGGCGTCACCGCAGCGCTGGCGCTGATCGTGCTGAGCGGCTCGCTGTTTTTTCAGGGCCGGCAGCTCAGTGCGGCGCTGGTGCAGTCGGAGGCTCAGACCCGCCGTTCGAACGCGGCGTTTGAGTTTTTGGCTGACCTGCTGCTGCAGGCCGATCCGGAAACCAGCCAGGGCAACCCGCTGACCGTGGCCCAGGTGCTGGATCAGGGCGCTCAGCGCCTGGTCACCCGGTTTGAAGACGAGCCTCTCCTCAAGTCGGAGCTGGCGCAGACGGTGGGACAGGTTTACCTGCATCTCGGCGAGCTCAGCGCCGCCGAAGAGTTCTTTCAGCAGGCGCTGGCGGTCGACCCCGAGTCGCCCGCGGCGCTCGCCGGTATGGCGCTGGTGCAGGATGGACGGGGGGACCCGGCGGCTGGCGAGCAGCTGCAGCGGCAGGTGATCGAGATTCTCAGCGAAACCGGCGATAGCGGCGCGCTCGCCGAGGCCCGGCTGCGCCTGGCGGCGCTGCTCCAGGCCCAAAGCAAGCTGGGCGCCGCCGAGGAGGAAATGACCGCCGCGCTCGCTACGCCGCGCGTGGATCCGCTGGCCGCCGCCCGGGCACGTATCCGGCTGGGTTCGCTGCGCTGGGCGCAGGGGGATATCGCCGAGTCGGCGCAGCAGTACCGGGAGGCGCTGGCGACCTTTCGCGACCAGCTTGGGGACCAACACCACGAAACGGCCCGGGCGCGCTTTGCGTTGGCTTCCGCGCTGCACCGGCAGGGTGAATACGCCCTGGCGGAAACGAACTATCGTCAATCGCTGGTCACCCGCGAAGGCATCTACGGGCCGGACCACCCCCTGGTCGCGCGCGTGCTCGAAGGCCTCGGCGGCCTGCTGTACGACGCGGGTCGCGCTGAGGAGTCGCTGCCGGTCAGCCGCCGGGCGCTGGCGATCCAGCAGGCGCTGCACGGCGAGGAGGCACCCCGCACAGCGCTCGCCCTGAACAATCTGGCGTTGGCCGAGCATGACCTGGGCCGCTTTGCGCTCGCCATGGACCACTATCAACAGGCGCTCAGCATCAACCGAACGACCTACGGCCCCCGCCATGCCCGGGTGGCGGCCAATCAGAATAACGTCGGCCTGATCCATCTCGACCTCGGCGAGCCCGAGGCGGCCCTTCAGCCCTTCAGCGATGCGCTGACGATTCACCAAGAGATTCTGCCGGACGACCACCCGGCGCTCGCCTATTCCGCCCATTTTCTTGGCCGCAGCTACCTGCAGCTGGGACAACTGTCGGAGGCTGAGGGCTGGCTTGAGGAGGCGGTCACCCGACGCGCGCGGCTCCGAAACGGCGAACACCCGCAGCTCGCCGACTCGCTGATCTGGCGATCGGTGCTCAGGATGAAGCTCGGCCGGACGATGATGGCGCTCAAGGACGCGGAACGCGCGCTGGCCATTCGTCAGGAAAACCTGGAGTCCGGCGACTGGCGCCTAGCCGAAGCGACGCTGACGGCAGCGGCCATCGCCTGGCAGGCAAACACGCCAGACGGCGAGGCGGTCAAGCGAGCGATCACCCAGCTGAACGAGTCTCGCGGCCCGGACGACTGGCGTGTCGTTGAGATCACACGCCGACTCGCCGGCGTGCTGTGCGCAGCGTCCCGCGGCCCGGCGGACGGCAACGCCGCTCACCCGATTTGCGGGGTAGAATAAGGCTCTCCGACACACTCGTCGTCTCGAGGGCTGATCATGACGCTGCTTCCGCTGCTTTTTGTGCTCCTGCTGCTGCTGGCCATCAGCTTTCGACGCCTGACGATCACCATGGCCGCGGCCGTCATGGCGGCAACTTCGCTGCTGTTTCTCATCTCCGATGGCGTGTCAGGCTTTGCCACCTTTCTCACGCTGCTCATCACCGCGGCAATGGCCTTTTTTGCCGTCGTGCCGTGGCGTCGTCAGCTGATCAGCGATCCGGCGCTCGGCTGGTTTCGGAAGGTGCTGCCGGCGCTGTCCAGCACCGAGCAGGAGGCGCTTGAGGCGGGCACGGTCTGGTGGGACGCCGAGCTGTTTTCCGGCGACCCCAACTGGCAGGAGCTCCTGTCCACCCCCAAGGCCGCGTTGCGCGACGACGAACAGGCCTTCATGGACGGCCCGGTCAACGAGCTCTGCCAGATGCTCGACGATTGGGAGATTCGGGAGGATGCCAACCTCCCGGAACCGGTCTGGGAGTTTCTCAAGGAGAAGCGGTTTTTCTCCATGATCATCGACCCGGAGTACGGCGGCCTGGGGTTCACTGCGCAGGGCAACTCGGCGGTGGTGATGAAGCTGGCGAGCCGCAATCTCACCACGGCCGTCACCGTGATGGTGCCCAACTCGCTGGGGCCCGGCGAGCTGCTGAGCCATTACGGTACCGAGGAGCAGAAAGCCCACTACCTGCCGCGGCTGGCGCGCGGTGAAGAGATCCCGTGCTTTGCCCTCACCGCCCCGTCCGCCGGCTCCGATGCGGGCGCCATGCCCGACACCGGAATCGTCTGCAAAGGGGAGTTTGAAGGTCGCGAGGTGCTCGGGCTCCGGCTCAACTGGAACAAGCGCTACATCACGCTGGCGCCCGTCGCCACGGTACTTGGTCTGGCTTTTAAGGCCTACGACCCTGACCATCTTTTGGGCGACAAAGAAGATCTCGGCATCACCTGCGCGCTCATTCCCACCAGTACGCCTGGGGTCTGGACGGGCAACCGGCATCTGCCGGTAGGCGCGGTCTTCATGAACGGCCCCACCCGCGGGGAAGATGTGTTTGTGCCCCTGGATTACGTCATCGGCGGCGCTGAGCGCATCGGGCAGGGTTGGTCCATGTTGATGTACAGCCTGGCCGCCGGACGAGCCGTTTCCCTGCCGGCCCTCGGCGTCGCGGGCGGCAAGGTCGCTTCGCTGGTCAGCGGCCATTACGCCCGTATCCGGAAGCAGTTCAAGATGCCCATCGCCTACTTCGAAGGCGTTGAGGAACCGCTCGCGCGCATGGCGGGGATCACCTACCGGATGGACGCGGCCCGTCGGCTCACGCTGGTTGCCCTGGGACTCGGTGAAAAGCCCGGGGTCCTATCAGCGATCCTCAAGTATCAGCTAACCGAGGGCAATCGGGTCTGTATCAACGACGCGATGGATATCCACGGCGGCAAGGGCATTATCCTGGGGCCCAACAACTACCTCGGCGCCTTTTACCAGGCGGTGCCCATCGCGATCACGGTGGAGGGGGCCAACATCCTGACCCGCACCATGATTGTCTTTGGCCAGGGCGCGATTCGATGCCATCCGTACCTGCTGCGGGAGATGAACGCCGCCCAGGCGCCGGACAGCGAGGCGGCACGCGCTGAGTTTGATGAGGCGCTTTTCAGCCACGTTGGCTTCACGGTGAGCAACGGGGTACGCGCACTGGTGATGGGGCTGACCGGCGCACGCCTTGTCGCCGCCCCGACCGACGACCCAACCCAGGATTACTATCGCCAGCTCACCCGTATGAGCGCGGCGTTCGCCTTCACCGCCGACGTGGTCCTGCTGGCGCTGGGCGGTGCGTTCAAGTTTCGCGAAAAAATTTCGGGCCGCCTGGCGGACGTGCTGAGCCACCTGTACATGGCGTCCGCGATGCTGAAAAACTTCGAAGACGCCG
This sequence comes from Pseudomonadota bacterium, assembly GCA_038747195.1. Taxonomy (GTDB): domain Bacteria; phylum Pseudomonadota; class Gammaproteobacteria; order Xanthomonadales; family SZUA-38; genus JANQOZ01. The sequence continues at coordinate 7,371 of JBCDKA010000025.1, read as the reverse complement.
GTCGCCCGAAAGAAGATCTGCCGCTGCTGCGCTGGGCGATGGCCGATAGTCTGTATACGATCCAGCACTCGTTGATCAACACGCTGCGCAATTTCCCGATCCGGTGGCTGGGTCAGCTCATCAAGCTGCTGGTGTTTCCGACCGGCAACTCTTACCGCGAACCCTCCGATTCAGACGGCAAACACGCGGCGCGGGTCCTGATCACGGACAACCCTGCGCGCGATCGGCTGACCGAAGGCATTCATCGAAGCTGCGGTGACGATGCTGCCGGCAAGCTGCACTGCGCTTTTGCCGCCGTCATGCAGGCAGCCAACGCGGAGCGCTGCCTCAAGAAGGGGCTCGGTGAGGTGGTGACCGTCGACAACTATGAGCGGCTAATCAAAGAAGGACTCGAGGCAGGGCTGATCAACCCCGAGGAGGCAGGCTGGGTTGCGGAAGCGCAGCGGCTGACGCTCGAAGTCATCAACGTGGACGATTTCCCCCGATCCGAGGTGGAGCGAAACTACCGGCGCAGCGGCGGCAGCGACAAAAAGGTGAGTAAGAAAACGACCAAGAAGGCGGCCAAAAAAGCCGCCAGAAAAAGTCAGCCTCGCAAGACGGTCGCCAAGAAAGCGACCGCCAAAAAGACGTCTCGCAAGAAGACTCGCAGCAAGAAGAAGACGTCAGCAAAGCCGCCGCCGGCTGACGGCTGAGGTTCAGCGCGACTTGGCTCTGTCCTGATTCGCTACCGCCGCCTGAGCCGCCTGAGCCGCCGCGACGGCCAGTGGCGGTCAGGTCGACGTCGGTCCAGCCGGTAAAGCGGTTGGCCCGAATCCATTCCCTGTCCCCACGGCGAAGCAAAATCCGCTGATGCACCCGGAACTGCGAACGGTTCAAGAATGGCCGACCCGTGGGCGGGTTTCGACGCCTATGGCCATCTTCAACGGGTATCATGGGGCATGACAAACATTCGCCTTACCCAGTTCAGCCACGGCGCCGGCTGCGGCTGTAAAATTGCGCCCGGCGTGCTCGAGAACATTCTCCGCAGCGAGCTCGAGCTGCCGGAGTTTCCCAACCTGGTTGTCGGCAACAGCACCCGGGATGACGCCGCGGTCTACGACCTGGGTGACGGCACCGGCATGATCAGCACCACCGATTTTTTTATGCCGATCGTTGACGACCCCTTCGACTTTGGACGGATTGCCGCAACGAACGCGATCAGCGACGTCTACGCCATGGGCGGTGAGCCGCTGATGGCGATTGCCATCCTGGGATGGCCTGTGGACAAGCTGGAGTCGGACGTCGCGCGAAAGGTAGTGGACGGCGGGCGGCGGACGTGTGCGGACCTCGGTATTGCGCTGGCGGGTGGCCACAGCATCGACTCACCCGAGCCCATCTTCGGGCTTGCCGTCAGCGGTCGGGTCAAGCTGGACCAGCTCAAGCGCAACAGCGGCGCTCGACCCGGCGACCGCCTCTATCTGACCAAGCCCTTGGGTGTAGGGATCCTGACCACCGCAGAAAAAAAGGGCCTGCTGACCAGCCAGCACGAAAACCTCGCGCGGGACGTGATGTGCCAACCCAACGTCATCGGTCAGTACCTGGCTCCGCTGGACGGCGTCACCGCCATGACCGACGTGACCGGCTTTGGACTCGCCGGTCACCTCCTGGAGATGTGTCGAGGCAGCCGGCTTCGAGCCTCGGTGAACCTGGCCAGCCTGCCGCAGCTCGACGGCGTCCAGCATTACATCGCCGCAGGCAGCCTGCCCGGCGGCAGCGCACGCAACTATGCCAGCTACGGTTTTGAGCTGAGCACGCTCGACTCGAACCAGCAGGCGCTGGTCTGCGATCCGCAGACCAGCGGAGGGCTGCTGCTTGCCGTTGACGCCCAGGCAACCGACGCGGTCGAACAGCTGCTGCGCGAACACGGCTGCGGCGTTCACCAGATTGGAGCGCTGACCCCGGCGGGCGCTGGTCCGACGGTTCACTTTCAGTGAGTGAACGCGAGCTCGTCGAGGCGTCTGAGTTCGGTGAGCTCCTGACGGCGGGAATTCCGCTGGTTGACCTGCGCGCACCGGTCGAGTTTGCCGGCGGCGCCTTTCCGGCAGCCGTCAATCTCTGGCTGATGGATGACCGCGAACGGGCCGAGGTGGGCACCTGCTACAAGCGACGTGGGCATGATGCGGCGGTGGCACTGGGCCATGAGCTGGTCAGCGGCGCGGTTCGCGAGCGCCGCATGAGGCGCTGGATTTCGCAGCTTGAGCGCGATCCGGAAACCCTCTTCTATTGCTTCCGGGGCGGCCAGCGATCCGAGCTCGTGCAGGCCTGGCTGAGCGAAGCCGGCTTCCCCACCCGCCGCATTGCGGGCGGCTATAAGGCCCTGCGCCGCTTCGCCCTGACCCGCCTGGCGGAACTCTGTGAATCCCAGCGGGTGCTGGTGCTCGGCGGGCTGGCCGGCAGCGGCAAAACCGATCTGCTCAGCGAACTTCCGGCCACGGTGGACCTGGAGGGCCATGCCAATCACCGCGGTTCAGCGTTCGGCCGCCGGGTTGCCGGGCAGCCAGCGCCGATCGATTTTGAGCACCGGCTGATCATCGACTGGATCAACCACGAGCGACAGGGATACACCGGGATGATCACGGAAGATGAGAGTCGCACCATCGGCCGTCTGGCGCTGCCCCAGCCGCTTTGGGACACCCTGGTCGAAGCCCCGATTGCGGTGGTGGACGAGCCCTTCGACGATCGAGTGCAGCGGATTATCCGCGACTACGTTGAGCGCAACCTGGCTGATTGCCGGTCAGTCGATCCGGTCGGCGGTTTTGCCGCGTTTTCTGACGAGCTGCTAGCGAGCCTCGCCCGCGTGGAAAAGCGGCTGGGCGGTGAGCGTTACGCCGGGCTGCATCGCGCCATGGTGAGTGCGCTGGAACAGCAGCGCGCGGGGTCGGACACTTCCGTGCACGCCGCCTGGGTCGAACCGCTGCTGCGCGACTATTACGACCCGATGTATGAATGGCAGCTGGAGAAGAAGATGCCTCGCGTGGTGTTTCGTGGCAGCGCCAATGACGTTGCGGAATACGCCCGGTCGAAAATCAGTCGATAACGCGCTTGGCGAAGCGGTCTCGCCAGGGTCGCTCGCTGGCAAACGACACGGCAACGTGGGTCACCCGACCCTGAATCTGGTCCTCGCTGGCGAATCCCCAAACCCGCGAGTCGACGCTGTTGTTGCGATGGTCTCCGAGCATAAAATATTTGCCCTCAGGTACCCGAAAAGTCTGGGCTCCGGGCGCCACGCGCAGATTGGCAGAAAACTGAATATCGTGGGTAATGCCGTTGATCGTTTCCGATGCGATGATGTTGCCGTCGGGCCGACGCTCTGCGGTCTGTGGCAGGCGCTCGCCGTTGACCCAGACCGCCGCGCCCTCCACCACAATCTCGTCGCCCGGGACACCGATGACCCGCTTGATGTAAACGTCATCCGTATGCGGCGGCACAAACGTCACGATGTCGCCTCGCTCCGGGCTGCCCCAGCCCGGCAGCCGCTTGTTGACCAGCGGAATCGACGGTCCATAGCTGAACTTCTCCACCCAGATGTAATCGCCCGGGTAAAAGTTCGGCTCCATGGACGTACTCGGAATATGAGACCAGTCGGCCACGGCGGTACGGAAGGTAGCGATGCCAATCAGCACAAACAGGACCGGCAGATTGTCCTTGGCGAAGCGACGAAGGCGTTTGGCGCGCGGTTGAGTCATGGTCAGAGCCTACGGGTAGCGTGTCTTCTCAGACCCGTGCGGCACGGTTTGGTTCATCGGGCCGTGGAGCGACTGCCAGGGAGCGAGCGTGCCCCTCGGGCCGCTAACGAGGCCTGGGCTCAACCGCCAGCTGTCGTGACTGAGCGACCAGCTGGTCAGCGCTATCCCAAAGCTCCACGCTTTCCTCCAGCAGCCCGTCGCGAACAAAACGGGTTGAGCAGCGGGCCCGCAGCCAGCCGGGCGCCGGAACGCCTCGAACATGTACGGTCAGCTCGACGGTTGGGGTCCAGTTGATCGGCAAATCGAGATCGAACACGGGCGGTGGGAAGCAGTCGACCAGCAACAATAGATCGTCACAGGTAGCAACCTCGGCGCCCTCGGGCGGCGCAATCCACGCCTCGAGAGCGCCCGTACCTCCGCGCTTACCGCCCAGGATCGTTGGATCGTCGGCTGCGCAGCGAATCTGAATCCGTCGGTAGAGCGCGTCGGCGGTCGGCAGGTGCCACGCCGGAACGCAGTCTTCGAGCGGGGGCAGCGGCGGCGGCGAACCGGCATAGAACTGGCTTCCCTGACCCTGCCGGTCCAGATCGGAAAAAGCGCCCAGCAGCGTCAGCGCCAGCCGACCATCCACGATCAGGTCGCCGCGCATGGTGGTTAGCAGTCGGCCACGCTTGATTTCATCGCAGGTGAGTTGCGCGGGGCCTGCGGCCACCGGCCGCAGAAAGTGCCCGGTGACCGTCACCGCCATGGCCCGCTGCGCCTGCTCCCGCATAAACTTGGCGGCCCGCAGCATCAGGTAGCCGCCGTTGGTATTGCCTCCGATGTCCCAGCCTTCGGGGACGTCGATGGACGTTTCTTCGCTCATCGCTGGTGTCCTGTCAGGCGGTCAGCTCGCTGAACTGCACCACCGCGCGATCCGCTGATTCCATGGCGCCCTCCATCCCCGACGCGTGCAGCGCAGTATGTTCCCCGGCGAACAGGACCCGTTGCGTTGGCCGTCGCACGGCGTTGGCCAGGCGGGCGGTGTGACCCGGCGGCCAGTGAGCGTACGCGCCGCCGGCCCCGGGCTGTGCGACCCAGCTGAATCGTTTGACGTAGCGAACGCGCCCGGCGAGCGACGGTCGGAGACGAACCATCGTCTTTTCCACCAGCTGTCGAACGTCGTCCTCCGCCAGCTCGTCAATCGCCTTGGCCCCGCTGCCGTTGATCCACAGCTTGTACCCGACCAGCGCGCCGCCGGCGTCGACCCGCGGGAACCAGCGCTCCACGGGCGAGTCGGTCCACATCATGATCGGCAGGCCGTCGCGCTCCCAGAATTCGCCGCGGGTGTCGACGAACACCAGGCTGATCCGCGTGTACGGGACCTCAGCGATTGCGTCGCGCTGATCCTGATCGAGCCCCAAGCTGAGGTCGAGCCGGCGCAGTGCCGGCAGGGGCAGCGTGCAGATGCAGTGCTCAGCCCGGAAGCTTCGCCCGTCCTCGCACAGAATCCGCACCCCCGCAGCGTCTTCGGCCAAGCTGACCACCGCTGTCTTCAGCAGCAGATCCCCGGCGAGCGGCTCGGCCATCGCGGTCGGCAGCGCGCCGCTGCCGCCCAGGATCTGGTCGGACGACGTGGTCTGCCGGAACAGCACCTGATTGCGCCAGGTTCGGATGACCGACGTCGCGGCCAGTCCGTTGTTGTCCGCATTGACGTTCATCAGGCGCAGCGCCTCGTCGGACGCGCCGGCCCGGGCAAGCACCGTGCTCAAGGCCTCGTCTCGCGGCGCAAAGGTGGGATCAGACCAGTCGCCGGTGCCCTCGAACGGGTTGAGCGGCATGAGCGTCTCGTGCAGCATCCGAAAGGGCAGCCGGTGCTTTTCTTCGGGCGGCAACCGATTACCCGCCGAGACGGCCCAATCGTTGACCGTCGCCGTTTCATCGTTCACCGCAATCCCAAAGCCGCGGGCTGACGCCTGGGATTGAAACGCTGTCATCCCTGGCGCGCTGCCAAAAGCCACGCCGTGACGCAGGCCGGCGGCGCGGACGCGAGCATAGCCGCTGCCGACCGTCACGCCGCCATATTCCGGCTGGTCGGGCAGCTCGCGATCGGTCCACAGCCGACCTCCCACCCGGTCGCTGGCCTCCAGAATTCGGACGCTGAGCCCCATCTGTTTGAGCCGCGCCGCCGCGCTTAAGCCGGCGAGGCCGGCTCCCAGCACCAGCACGTCCACTCGCTCCTCGCGGGACCGCACACATCCGGTCAGGCCGGCTGTCGCCCCGAGGGCTGCCGCACCCAGCCCCAGCAGCACCCGTCGACGATCAGGCATTTTCGCGCACCGCGTCGATGGGCATGACGTCACCCCGATTGAGGTAGAGCGCTTTTTTCCGCAGAAACCGCGTGAGCCCGCTGGGCCCCATGCGGGAGGCACCAAGACCGGATTCACCAAAGGCGTTTTTCTCCGCCTCAAAAATCATGCTCGTCATGCTCGCGTCGTTGATGCTGACCCCGCCGGCGTTCAGGCGATGGGCCACGGCCAGACACGCCGCCTCGTCACCGCCGAAGACGCAGCCGGACAGCCCGTAGATTGAATCGTTGGCCAAGGCCAGCGCCTCGTCCACCGTATCGAAGGCCATCACCGGCAGCACTGGCCCAAAGGTCTCATCGCGCATCACCGCCATATCATGATCGACATGGGTCAACACCGTAGGCGCCAACCACTGCCCTCCGCGATCGACCAGCTCACCCCCACAGTGGACGGTGGCGCCGGCTTCTTTCGCTTGACGGATTTGCTCAGCAACCTTGTCCGCCTGGGGCGCGAAGATGAAGGGGCCGATGTGGCCCTGGCTTTGATCTTCGGCTGTCAGCTCCACCGCCTTGGCTTTCTCCACCAGCAGCGTCACAAACTCATCAAAGCGGCTTCGGGCGACGTAGATCCGCTCGATCGACTGGCATGCCTGCCCGGTTGCGACCACGCTGCCCCGGAGGAGCGCGGTGGATGCGCGCTCAAGGTCAGCATCTTCCAGCACAATCGCCGGGTCTTTGCCGCCCAGCTCCAGGAATGCCGGTATGAAGTTTCTCGCTGCGGCTTCCCCCACCTTGCGGCCTGTGGCTACGCTGCCCGTGAACGCAACCGCACTCACCTGCTCGACCAGCGCCTGACCGGTCTCTGCGCCGCCGGGGGTAAAGGCCAGGACCCGCGCCAGGTCGGGGACTTCCGCCAGCGCATCGTTCAACGGTTCAACAAAACGCGGTGTCACCTCGCTCGGCTTGATCATGACCGCGCAGCCGGCCAGCAGGGCCGGAATGGCGTCGATGAGCGACAGCGTCAACGGGAAATTCCAGGGGCTGATCACACCGAGTAACGGATAAGGCACCAGCTGTTCACCAAGCTCCACGTGCGGCATCGCCTGGCTGGGCCGACTGCTTGAGGCGAGCAGCGTGGGCGCCAGCCCGCACCAGCGTTCGATGGCTGCCAGCGTGCCGCCAAACTCGCCGGCGCTGATCGCGCGGCGACCGGTATCTCGGGCCAGCGCATCGACGATCGCCGACTGACGCTTTTTCAGCGCTACAATCCATTCCCGCATCGCCTGGCAGCGACGTTCCACGCCACCGGATTCCCAAACCATCTGCGCCGAGCGCAGCGCGTCAGCAACCTGACCGAGC
>JBCDKA010000024.1:0-37883 GCA_038747195.1 Pseudomonadota bacterium | reverse complement strand
TCGATGATTCAAGTGGGTGACTCCTTCTTCTGCAGGCGTCAGTGGGGTCGATGGAACGACCCGAAGGCGCAGTTAACATTGTCGGTTTCCCGGGTAATCGAAATTGCTGACCGGAAACGACAGCGGCAGAAGAAGAAGTGGAGCTTAGCGGGGCGGGCTGAAGCCCATCAGGGCGGCCAGGGTGTACCTTGACGGGTGAGTGGCCTGATCTTTTCGGCAGAGCGGGTGGCCTTGGCGCGAGCGGCCTCGATCGAGCTATCGATGGCCAGGCACACGCCCATCCGCCGCCGACCTTTGACCTCCGGTTTACCGAACAGGCGAAGGTCGGTACCCGGTTCCGCTAGCGCGGCGGCTACACCGCCGTAGACCGGGGCTTCGCCGTCACCCTCCAGCAGCACCACGGCCGAGGCTGAGGGCCCCAGCTGGCGGATCTCCGGGATCGGCAGGCCAAGGATGGCGCGGACATGGAGCGCAAACTCCGACAAGTCCTGGGAAATGAGCGTCACCAGGCCCGTATCGTGTGGTCGGGGTGAGACCTCAGAAAACAACACCTCGTCACCGCGGATGAATAGCTCGACGCCAAACAGCCCGTGGCCGCCCAGCGCCTCGGTGATGGTTTGCGCGATCTCTTCCGCTTTGTGTTGAGCGAGGTCGCTCATCGGTTGAGGCTGCCAGGACTCGCGATAGTCACCCAGCTCCTGGCGGTGCCCGATGGGCGCGCAGAAAGCGGTGCCGTCTCGATGGCGCACCGTCAGCAGGGTGATCTCGTAATCGAACTGGACGAACCCCTCGACGATACAGCGCCCGGCACCCGCGCGTCCGCCGCTCTGCGCGTAATCCCAGGCCTCCCTAGCCTGCTGGGCATCACGCACGGTGCTCTGACCCTTCCCCGATGAGCTCATCACGGGTTTGATCACAAACGGGAAGCCAAGCTCCTGGATCGCCTGCTCGTACTCAGCCTGCGTGTCGACAAAGCGATAGGGTGAGGTCGGCAGGCCCAGCTCTTCGGCGGCCAGCCGCCTGATGCCCTCGCGATCCATGGTCAGTCTCGCCGCACGGGCTGTGGGGATAACCCGAAAGCCTTCCTGCTCCAGCTCCAGCAGGGTCGGGGTATGGATGGCCTCGATTTCCGGCACAATGAGGCTCGGACGCTCGTCCTCGATCACCTGGCGAAGCGCGGCCGGATCCAGCATATCGATTACGTGGCTGCGGTGCGCCACCTGCATTGCCGGCGCGTTGGCGTAGCGGTCAACGGCGATCACCTCGACACCGAGGCGCTGGGCTTCGATCACCACTTCTTTGCCGAGCTCGCCCGAACCGAGCAGCATCATACGAACAGCCTGGGTCGACCCGGGAGTAGCAAGATCCATGGTGGTTTTCCGCCGCTAAGAGACGGCGATTATAGCGATTCCAAACGGGCTCGAAACGTTGCCCGCTCCGTGCGTTCAGCCCGGAGAACGGCCATCATCGCGAACCCACTGGAGTCAGGCGGGATAGGGGCCCTGGTAGCGGGTATCACGCAGTTCGCGCGCCCAGACCTGCTGACCCGTTGCGAGGTCAATCGCCCGCAGCATCAGCGGTTCGCTGACCAGGCCCCGGTCAGCAGTCTGGCGGCTCAGCGGCTGCGTGACGTAGAGCAGCACGCCATCGAGCACAACAAACGGTGAATAACTCATGTGACTGCGGAATTGCCCGAGCACCTTGCCCTCTGCGCCGACCACCGTCCATTCGTAGCGTTCCCAGATCGACGCATCGGCGTCCTCGCGGGAAACCAGGATCGCGTCGCCGCCAGCGGCCCGAAATCGTCGCTGGCCCGGACTCGAAGCCGGGACCTCGGGCGATTGCGCCTGCCACAGGGCTGATACCGTCTGCGGATCGGGCGGCGCCAGCGCGGCGATGCTGCCGCCGCTCAGGCTGACGGCACCCGCCTGACGCTGCAACGGCGCCGGCTGCTCGCTGGGCATACCTCGTACCGGGCGGCTTCGTTGCTCCCATATCAAGTCGCCGGCGGCGGTCAGGCGGTGGTCAAACTCCTGGCCCAGGCCTTGGTTTACGCGCGGAATGACGCCCTTAGGGAGGGTGACCGCCTCGGTGCTTTCCACCCGGCCGGTGTCGACGTCGATCCAGGCCAGGTCCATACGCCCTTCGAGCTGGGTATCGATCTGCAGCAGGAGCAGGTTCTGCTGCAGCGAGAGCGGCTGGTCGGCACTGTCGCTGCGCCACCGGGTGGCGCCGTTTGCCACGGCGACGGCTTCGACGCCCCCGGCTGGCTGCATCAGGTAAACCTGCGCGGCCGGCATATTGATCAGCAGTCCGCTACGCAGCTCCACCGCGTCGTTGGCCTGCGCTGAAATCGCTGTCGCGATACCCGTAATGAGAATGAGATAACGAAAAAACACCAAGAAAATCCGCACAATGCCGATAAAATTTAAATCAGCTTAGCAGGCTTGGGGACAAAATATGGATAAGTGCCGCACATTCCACAGGATGTGGACCCGTCGGATTCGCATCAATCCGACCGTTGTGCTGCTCACCGCACTGATTCCGCTCGGGGCCAATCCGCAAAGCTGGCAGCCGATCGGTCCCGCCGCCATCGAAACCCGCGGCATCGGCAACGTGGACAACGTGCCGGGCGATGATCCGGCCAGCGGCGCCGTGCACGGCGTGGCCGCTCACCCCACCGACGCCGACATTATTTATGTGGCCGCCGTCAATGGCGGCATCTGGAAGACCACCAACGCAACCGCGGCCTCGCCAACCTGGGTGCAGCAGACCGACAGCGAACTGAGCAGCTCCGCGAGCGACGTGGCGTTTGACCCGACCGACGGCACCAATGAAACCCTCGTAGCAAGCTTCGGTCGCTTCAGCAGCTTTGCCAGCCGGGGTGGTTCTCGCCAGGGTGTGCTGCGGACCACCAACGGGGGCACCACCTGGACCCAGGTGGGTAGCGACATGATCGGCAAAAACATCGCCAAGATTGTCGGTCGGGGCAGCACAATGCTGGCTGCCGTGGACGTCGCCGATGCGTTTACCTGTGGCAACGTCGGTATCTGGCGAACCACCAACGGCGGGACCAGCTGGGCTCAGGTCACCAACGGTATCGCCAGCGGCGGTTCTGACGCGCTCGCCGAGGATCCGACGAACAGCGCGGTGCTGTACGCCAGTGTCGTGGACTTCAATAACATCTGCAGCACCGGTGACGGCATCTACCGCAGCGCCGACAGCGGCGCATCCTGGAGCAAGGTCAGCAACGCCACCATGGACGCTCAGTTCAGCGGTGTGGCCAACACCAGCGACCACGTTGAGCTGACGGTTGGCCCCACCGGCACCGTATTTGCTGCCTTTGTCCCGGGCAACACCGGGCGGCTGTCCGCGGTGTTTTACTCCACCAACAGCGGCTCCAGCTGGACCCAGATGGATATTCCGACCACTGACAGCGGCGCTGGGATCCATCCCGGCACGCAGGGCAATCTGCATACCTCGCTGGTGGCTGATCCCGTGGACTCGGACATCGTCTATATCGGCGGCGACCGCCAGCCCAGGACCAACAACGACACTGGCGGCTTTCCCAACGCCATCGGCGCGTCGTCCTTTTCCGGCCGTTTGTTTCGTGGGGATATCGGTCAGCCTAGCGGCAGCCAGTGGGACACCATCACCCACAACGGCACCAGCAACGGCTCAGCGCCGCACCCCGATTCCCGCGACCTGGTGTTCGACGCCGATGGGAACCTGCTGGAAACGGATGATGGCGGTATCTATCGGCGCACGCTGCCCCGGTCTGCCTCGGGTGTTTGGGAGGACGTTAACGGTAATCTGCAGGTCACCGAGCAGCACAGCGGCGCTTTCGACGCCACGTCCCAAATTGCGTTCAGCGGGAACCAGGACAACGGCACCACCCGTCAGTCGACCTTTGCCAATACCGTCTGGCAGACCTTCCAGGGCGGTGACGGCGGCGACGTCGCCGTGGATATCCTGGCACTCGCCGGTTCCAATCAGTCGATTCGATTTGCCAGCTCGCAGAATCTGGGCGGTGTGCGGCGCCTTATCTACAACAGCAGCAACGGATTCCTGGGCTCGTCGAACCTGGCGCTGAACCTCACCAGCGGTTCGCCGCTGACGGCCCAGTTCACCACGCCGATCGAGGTGAATCAGTCGGCTGGGTCGCGCTTGATCATCGGCGGCGGAAACGCAGCGTATGAATCTTTTGATCTGGGCGACAACATCGCCCAGCTCACCCCGGCCGTCCCGGTGCTGTCTGGCGGTCGGCGCAGCATTGCCTACGGTACCGCTACCAACGCCGATCTGCTCTACGTTATTTCCGGCTCGGACGGCGGGCTGTACCAGCGAAACACCGGCGGCGGATCATTGAGCTGCGTCTACAACTGTCCCGCCACGCAGTCGCTCCAGGGAGTCGTCCAGGATCCTTCCGACGCCAGCCAGGTGTTTGTGCTGCAGTCCAATGGCGTGGTGCGATCCACCAATGGGGGCACGTCCTTTGGCACCGTCACCGGTAACCTGATCAGCGGCTTTACGCCCGGCACCCTGCGGACCCTGGCATTCCTTGAGCGGCCCAGCGGGGACGCGCTGGCGGTGGGCACCGATCGAGGGGTTTACCTGGCGCTGGCCAGCGATGGCTTTTCGGTGTGGGCGGAAGCAGCCAGCGGTCTGCCTGTCGCGCCAATCTACGACATCGATTACGACCCCGGTCAGAACCGGCTGGTGGCGTTCTCGCTCGGCCGAGGCGCTTTTGCGGTGACGTTTAGCGGCAACCAGGCGCCAGACGCCGTCGCTGATAGCGCGAGCGTCGCGGCCGGTGGCACGGTGACCGCGCTCGACAGCGGACAGGCGTCACTGCTATTTAACGACTCCGATCCGGAAGGCGATAACCTGACTCTACAGACCTCACCGGTGAGCGGCCCGAGTTCCGGCAGCGTCACGCTCAATGCGGCCGGCACGTTCAGCTACACCCATAATGGGACGGCAACCACCTCCGACAGCTTTACCTACCGGGTCTGCGATGACGGCACACCGAGTGCGTGCGATGACGCGGTGGTTTCGATCAGCGTCAACCAGCCGCCGACGGCGGTTAACGATAGCGCCGACGTAGACAACGCGGGAACGGTCACCGTGCTGTCCAGCGGCCAAACCTCGTTGCTGTTCAACGATTCCGATCTCAACGGTGACAACCTGTCACTCCAGACTTCCCCGGTCAGTGGGCCTGGCTCGGGCAGCATCACCCTGAACGCCAACGGAACCTTCAGCTACACCCACAACGGCACGGCGACAACGAGCGACGCCGTCACGTATGAGGTGTGCGACGACGGGACTCCGAGCCAGTGCGCCCAGGCTGTGTTGAACATCGCGATCGGCGTTCCCAATCAGACCCCGGTGGCCGTCGCGGACGCCGCCAGCGTCGGGGCGGGTGCCGCCGTGACCACGCTGGACAGCGGTGAGGCGTCGCTCCTGTTCAACGACTCTGACCCCAACGGCAACAGCCTGACTCTGCAGACGGCGCCGGTGGTTGCGCCGTCTTCGGGCAACGTCACTCTCAACGCGGCGGGCACCTTCAGCTACACCCACAACGGCAATAGCGCAACGAGCGACAGCTTCACCTATCGGGTCTGCGACAACGGCAGCCCCTCACTCTGTGACGATGCGGTGGTATCGATCGCCGTGAATCAGCCGCCGACGGCTGTGGCTGACGCGGTCTCGGTGGCCAACGGCGGCACCGTCACCGTGCTGGACAGCGGCCAAACGTCGCTGCTGTTTAACGACAGTGACCCGAATGGCGACGGGCTCAGCCTGGAGACCACGCCGGTCAGCGATCCTGCCAACGGGTCGGTGACGCTCAATGCCAACGGCACCTTCAGCTACACCCACAGTGGGAACTTTACCGGCACCGACGGCTTCACCTACCGGGTCTGCGATGACGGTACTCCGAGCCAATGTGCAACGGCCGCAGTCAGTATCACCATCGATACGGGTGACGCGTTATGTCTTGCGCCCGCACAGGGCATACCGGACCCCGGCTTTACGACAAGCACGCTCAGCACCGCCACCAGCAGCCTCCTGGCCGACATGAACGTGTACCTGGACATCAGCCACACGTTTGTCGGTGATCTTGGTGTAACCCTGACCCATCGCGACACCGGAACCGCCGTGACCCTACTCGATCGACCGGGCAGCCCGGCGCTGAGCGCATTCGGCTGTAACCAGGACGATGTGCAGACGCTCTTTGACGATTCGGCTGTCAATTTGGCCGAAGACCAGTGCAGCACCAGCGTACCCGCGATTGGCGGCACGCTGCGCGGCACCGAGCTGCTGGCGGCTCTCATCGGCGAAGACTTCGCCGGAGACTGGGATCTTCGGGTCAGCGACGGTGAAGGGTTTGACTCAGGCACGTTGAACCGATGGTGCCTGGTGCCGACGCTCGGCCTCGCCCCCAATGATCCGCCGACCGCCGTCGATGACAGTCTGACGGTTGCCGAAGGCGCCACCGCCACGGTGCTCGACGGTGCGGTCGGCAGCGTGCTGGCCAACGATAGCGACACCAACGGAGATAACCTGACGGTCACCACCCCAGCGCAAACGCTGCCGAGCAACGCCGCCAGCTTCATGCTCGCCGCCAACGGCACGTTCAGCTACACCCACAACGGCGGCGAGACCACTTCCGATCTGGTGGTCTACGAGGTGTGCGACGACGGCGTTCCGGTCCGCTGCGCGACGGCGCAGCTCAACATCACCGTCACCGAGGTCAACGACCCGGTGGTTGCGAGCGATGACACCCTGAGCGATATCGACGAGGACAGTGGCGTGCGGGTCATCGCCTTTAGCGAGCTGCTGGGTGACGACAGCGCGGGGACCGATGAGTCCACGCAGACGCTGGTGATCAGCGCCGTGGGCAACGCCACCGGCGGTACGGTGGTGATCAACGGCACCACGGTGGAGTTCACCCCGACCCCCGAATTCTCCGGGCCAGCGAGCTTCCAATATACGGCCACCGATAACGGCACCACCAACGGCGCTCCGGATCCGCAGTTCGATATCGCAACCGTCAGCTTCAATATCCTGGCGGTCAACGACGCGCCCAGCGCCGGCGCCGACTTTGCGACGGTGACCGTCGGCGGCACGGTAACGGCGCTGGTCGGCGGAGAACTTTCACTGCTGGACAACGACAGCGACATCGAAAACGACACGCTGACCGTCCAGACGACGCCCATCAGCGGACCGAGCGACGGCAGCATCACCCTCAATGCCAATGGCACCTTCAGCTACACGCACACCGGGTCGGTCGGTACCACCGATAACATCACCTACCGGGTTTGCGATGACGGTAGCCCGAGTCGCTGCGACGACGCGGTGCTGCAGGTGGTGATCACGGATGTACCGAATCAGGCGCCGGTAGCCGTGTCCGACGCCACCAGCACGAGCGTCGGTGGCACGGTCAGCCAGCTGAACGGTGGGGTGACCTCGCTGCTCGCCAACGACTCTGATCCGGACGGCGACAACCTGGCGCTGGAGACCACGCCGGTCAGCGGGCCGTCGAATGGGGCGGTGTCGCTCAACCCGGCCGGGACCTTCAGCTATACCCACAACGGTTCCGCGACCGCCAGCGACAGCTTCACCTACCGCGTGTGCGACGACGGCGCGCCCAGTCTGTGTGCCGATGCGACGGTCAGCGTCACGATCAATACCGTCAACCAGCCGCCGGTGGCGCTGGACGATCGGTTTGCTACCGATCTCGACACGGTGCTGACCGCGAGCGTCGCGGGCAACGACTCGGATCCTGACGGTCCTTCGGCGGCCTACAGCGTGCTGACGGATACCGCCAACGGGGTTCTCGATTTAAGGTCTGACGGCGGGTTTACCTACACGCCCAACGCGGGATTCTCGGGAACCGATCGCTTTGTCTATGAGCTGACCGACGGCACGGATACGGCGCAGGCCACGGTACAAATTGCCGTCGGCATCGTGGTTTTCGTGAATAGTTTTGAATAGGGCTAGCCGCAAACAAAAACGGCCTGGAAAGGTCCGGGCCGTTACGTGTTCAGGTTTCGAATGTTCGGGTCAAAGGCTTCCTAAGCTGTCGTCACCTGAACGGCGGCCCTGACCCGAGCAGCTGTGGTTAGCGGGCCACGGTGCGCCGGTCCTGCAGCACCATGGTGATGCCCGATGAACCGTCGCGCTCGTCGCGCCAGCGCCAGGGGTACTCGAAGTCTCCGGCCCACATGTTCCGGCCTGCCCGCCGAGCCTTGGACTCAAAGCCGGCATAGCGACGGGAACCCCGACGATCGATCACAGCTAAGCCCTGTTCCAGCAACCACGCGCTGATGCGCTCGCCGTCGACCTTGCAGTCGCCGATGTAAAGGCTAGCCAGCAGCGCGCGTTGACATACCACCTGGCGACCGTCGACTTTGGCCGCCAGCGCGTCGCGCGCGGCCTCACCACAGGCCCAGGTATTGCCGTTGGCGTCCAGACAGGTCTGTTCCAGCTCAGGTGCGTCCAGGCTGTGCAGCCGGACTTCGACGCCGCGAACCATCATGGAATCCCCGTCGATGACCTTGGCAACCCCCTTCAGGGCCCGTGCTCCGGCGGTTGGGGCCAAGCTGATCAGCAGCAGGGCAGCTATCGCCACCACGAACGTCTTACGAGCTGGGCTCTGATCAGGTTTTTTCGTCATGATGTTTGCGTCTCTCTGCTTTTCTCTGTCTATGAACTCTAGGATGTGGGCGCACAACGATTATCGCAAGCAGATTTTCCCGAAGCGCCTATTCGAACTGGTCGAAGCCTGCTTTTGGCAGGGTGCGTCACGGCATTCGTGAACCCGCTGCCCATAAAAAACCGGGCAGAGACCAACGCCCCTGCCCGGTTGTAAAAAGCTTGTGCGCTCAGCTAGTTCTGGCTGTAACGGGTCACCGGATAATCGCGGACCACCGTTTCACCCCAGCCGGCCAGAGCGCCGTCGACAAATACCAGCGGCGTCGTTTCGTCGTAGGTCGTTTCGCCGTCAGAATGCCGATGCTGGGTGCGATACCGCAGCACAATCACCTCGCTGCCGTTGCTGCTGAAGCCTTCGGAAAAGTCTGGGCGGCCGAGCTCGGCGCGCACCTGCTCCATCGGTGCGCCCAGGCGCAGATCGGTGATGTAAGCGTGGTTATCCTTTTGCCGATATTCCCAGGCACTGCTGGAACGATCCCAGTCGTCGTCAGGATCGGTCACGATGACGCAGCCGGACAGCAGCAGCGTTGCGGCCGCGGCGGTAGCGAATTTCCAGGTTGTTTTCATGGTTTTCCCCATTGATCGTATGACCCGCATTTTGGGTGGAGGCCGTCGGCAAGTTAAGTGACTCAAGTCATGGGTTAACACCATGAGAATAGCGCTTTAACGGCCGACTTTATGCCGGGATTCAGTATCCCCCGCATTCCTGAACCGAGGCTGAACGCCGGGTGACGCGACGCCCCGCCGGCGGTGCGCGTGATCAGGCTGCGGCCGGCAGCGGATCAGCCTCGAGCTGGGCCGGCTCGTCTTTTGGCGCCAGCAGCAGATAGACGTGCGGCAAAACAAACAGCGTGAAGAAGGTGCCGATCAGCATGCCGACAACCAGAATGATGCCGATGCTGTTGCGCGCCTCGGCGCCGGCGCCGGTCACCAGCACCAGCGGGAAGTGGCCGAGGACGGTGGCGCCGGTGGTCATCAGCACGGGCCGCAGCCGGGTGGCGGCTGACTCGCGAATGGCCTGCAGCCGGTCTGCGCCGTCAGCGCGGAGCTGGCGGGCAAACTCAACGACAAGAATGCCGTTCTTCGCCACCAGGCCCACCAGCGTGATGAGGCCGACCTGGGAATAGATGTTGATGGTGGTCAGGTCAAGAAATGAAATCATCATGGCGCCACAGAGCGCCAGCGGCACCGACCCGACCAGCACCACCAGCGGATCGCGGAAACTGTTGAACTGCAGGGCCAGCACCAGAAAGACCACCAGCAGCGAAATGGCCAGGACCCCAAACATGGTGTTGCCTTCCTTGCGGAGCTGGCGCGACTCGCCGGCGTAGTCGATCGAATAGGTGGGTGGCAGGATCCCGCGCGCCGCCTCTTCCAGCGCCGCCAGCGACTGTTCCTTGGTGGATCCTGGCATGGTTGCGCCATAGACGCGGAACGAGTTGGACTGCCCGAATCGCGTTCGGGCCCGTGGCGCGACCTCGCTGGTGACGGTGGCAAACGATCGAACCGGTACCAGAGCACCGTCGGGCGTACGGACTTTCAGGTCCAGCAACGTATTGGGGTCTGCCCGGTCGACCGTGGCCAGCATGGGCACCACCCGAAACGCTTTGCCATCGTCGTCAAAGCGATTCACGAAATTCCCGGAAAGCATCACGCCCAGCTGCTGGCTGACCTCCGCCATATCCATGCCAAGGTCGCTGATGCGCTCTCGATCGAACGTCAGGCGGGACTGCGGCAGGTCAATTTTGAGGTCGGTGTCAGCGTACAAAAACCGACCGCTCCGGGTGGCCGCGTCAACCAGCTGACGGGCGAGCGGCAGCATCGCCAAGGCGTCTTCGGGGGCGCGGACCACGAGCTCCGTGTCGAACTGGCCGGCGGTGGGCAGCGGTGCGGGCAGAAATGGAAAAGCCTTGATGCCCGCAACGCCAGACAGCTCGCCGAACGCCCGCTGCAGCAGCTGCTGGGTGTTTTGCTCACGCTCGCCGGGCCGCACCAGCTGCTGGCCGCCGAAACCGCCGGCTGTCTGCACGAGATGCCACATGTCCTGTGCGCCCGGGAGCTGCTGCATGATGGACACGACGTCCCGGGTGTAGGTCCGGGTGTAGGCCAGCGATGACTCCGGTGCCGACTCGAGCACCACGTTGACGGTGCTCTGGTCTTCGATCGGCGCGAGCTCCTTTTGGGAGAACAGGTAAAACGGGATCACCAGCAGTGTGAACAACACGGCGAGCGTCAGAACCTGGGGTCTTGCGTCCAGCGAGCGATCAAGCAGCCTCACGTAGGCGGCCTGAATCCGGTCAAAGAGGCCGTTGACCCGCCGTGTGAACGCGCCCTCTTTGCCGCCTTCCGGGGCGAGCGTTGCGCTCATGAGCGGGGACAGCGTGATGGCAACAACCCCCGACACCAGCACGGCGGTTGCCAGAGCAAAAGCGAACTCGCGGAAGAGCACACCCGACAGACCCGAAACAAATCCGATGGGTGCGTAGACGGCCGCCAGCGTCAGCGTCATACCGATGATGGGCGTCAGCAGCTGTCGTGAGCTGGCGAGCGCAGCTTCCCGCCGGCTTTTGCCTTCGCGCATGTAGCGGGCGACGTTCTCCACCACTACAATCGCGTCGTCCACCACCAGCCCGACCGATAGCACAATCGCCAGTACCGTCAGCAGATTCAGCGAGAACCCAAAAAGCGACATTGCGGCCATTGCGCCCAGCAGGGAAATGGGAATAGCGACCAGCGGCACCAGGGCCGTTCGCACCGAGCCCATAAACAGCACTACCACCAGGCCGACCAGCAGAATGGTTTCGCCGAGAGTGACAAAAATTTCGCGGAGCGCATTACGCATGTAGTAGGTGCCGTCGTAGCCAATACCGATCGTGAGATCGGACGGCATGCGTGACTTGAGGTTCTCCAGCACTTCGTATAGCGCATCGCCGATTTCGATTTCATTGGCGCCGGGCAGGGGCCAGATCGAAATGAACACCGACTCCTGATCGGTGAGGCGGGCGATAACCGTACCTTCCTCTTCGCCCCGTTCGACGCGCGCAATATCCCCGAGTCGAATCTGCACACCGTTGCTGTCGCGCACCACCAACGCTTCGAAATCCTTTTTGGAGGAGAGGGTCGCGTTGGATAGCAGGTTGATCCGCTGATCTCGGCTTTCGCTGCGGCCCAGCGTTGAGATCACGTTGTTGCGCGACAGCGCCGCTTGGACATCCAGCGTGCTCAGGTCGTACTGAGCCAGCCGGTCGGGATCCAGCCAAACGCGCATGGCGGGCTGGCGTCCTCCCTCAACACCCACGCGCTGCACCCCAGGAATTGCCGCGATCACCGGGTTGACCTCGCGCGTCAGATAGTCAGTGACCGAGCCGCGGGTGTAGGGCGGTTGGATCACCACGTCGAGGTAGAAGGCGGCGAACGGCCGATCAGCTCGGACCACCGTCACCGCCGGATCCTCAGCTCCCTCCGGCAGCTCGAAGGCAATCTGGTTGAGCCGCGCGGTCAGCTCGGCCAACGCGCCCGTGCTGTCTTCGTTCATGTTCAGCCAGACTCTGACCGTACTCATGCCGGAGGTGGTGATCGAATCGACGTAGTCAACGCCCGGCATGGTGGAGGCAATCCGCTCGATCGGTTCGGTGATGAACCCCTCAACGGTTTCCGAGGACGCCCCGACGTAAGGGGTGCTGACCTGGAGGGAAGCGCTTTCGATCTTTGGGTACTGCAAAATTGGCAGGCTGAGTGCGGCCCGCGCGCCCAGGATCAGCAGCGCCAGAGACACCACAATCGATACCACCGGGCGTTCAACAAAAATATCGGTGATGCGGGGCCGCCTCGCGGCGGTGGTGTCGGTCACGACCCAGGTCCTGACCTGACGGCGCTTTGGTTAACCAGCAGGCCGTCCCGCAGCTTGAAGGAGCCCTGCGCTGCGATCGTGTCACCTGGCTCCACCCCGGAACTGAGAAACGCAAACTCGGCGTCGACGCGCAGCACCTCCACCGCCCGGCGCGATGCGCGAAAGCTGGCGTCAGCGCCCGACTCAGCGGGGACCAGAACAAACACGTGGGGGCCAAACGTATCTTCCCGCACCGCTACCGCCGGGACCTTCAGCGCGGGCTTTGGGGCACCGGTGTCCACAAACACCGCCACGATCGCGCCCGGTACACCCGCCAGCGCCGGGCTGGCCAGCGCCGCGCGATAGCGAACGGCCCGTGAGCTTGCGTCCACCTGAGGCGCGCGTGCAATCACCGTTGCGGTGGCGCGACCGAGGTGGTCGCTGTGTACGGTAACGTTGTCTCCAACCGCCACGGCGGCGTGCTGCTGAGGCAGGGAAAAATCGACCCAAACCTCGTCACCTTCACCCACCAGCATGGTGATGACGCTGCCGGCGTCCAGATAGCCACCCGGTTCCCAGCGCTCCAGGCCTGAGCGAGCGGCAAACGGCGCGCGAATGGTCTTTTTCTCGATGATGGCCTGGACGCGCTGCCCTTCAGCGCGCGCCGCATCGCGCTGCGCCAGCGCGTCATCAACCGCCTGGCGGGAAACGGCACTACCCCCCAGCAGGTTTTCGTTGCGATCCAGGGTGCGTTCTGCCAGCGCCTCCCGGGCGTTGGCGGCTGCCAGCAGGGCCAGCTCTTCGGAGGTGTCCTGACGGATCATGACCTGGCCTTCGCTGACCCGGTCACCGGGGGCAAACCCGACGTCCACAATCGCGCCCGCCAGTTCGTTGCTCAAGGTCACCGACCGCACCGGCACCACCTCGGCAACCGCGCGGGTCTGAGGCACATAGCTTTCGCGGACCGGTTGGGTCGAGATGACGGTTTCGGAGGGCTCGGGGAAAGATTCGCCATAAGCGATAGCGGCGCTGATCTGGCTGAACTTGATGAAGCCCAGCACCGCCACCACGCCGATCCAGACCGTCGCCGTCAGAATCCATCGCTTGGTTTGTTTGCTCATGGCGTTTTCCACATAACCACCAGCCTTACGCCGGGACCGGAGTGTCCCGTATGGCGAGTGATTTTTGCGTGACAACCCGTTGATTGTAAGACAGCAACGCCCTGTGCCCTAAACGCGCAAATCGCTCCGCAAGGGTCGCTATCGCCCGAGATCGCTCAAGGCGTCGAAAAACCCAGCGGTTGATCGGGGAAGTTCAGCGATTTGTTGCCGTTCGTCTTGCCAGCCGATCGGCCCGGCACAACAGCGCTGCCAAGCGGCCGGGTTTCCCACTAAAATGGAACGTTGTCCGATTGACGGTCAATCGGGCGCAACAGAGAGACCCTAATGAACCTGTCCCGTCTCGCCGTACTCGCGGCCCTGACCGGTTGTCTTGCTGGCCAAGTGCTGGCGCAAATTCCCGTTGAGGTATCGCGGGTGGAAAGTCGCAGCATCGTTCGCCAGATTAACGTCAACGGGACGGTTACATCTCCGCGCACGGCGGTCTTGTCAACGGCGGTGGCCGGTCTGGTCGCCCAGCTCGATATCGACGTGGGTGACCGGGTGCGCCGCGGTGATCCGCTCCTTGTTCTCGATTCGGAGCTCGCGCAGCTCGCCCTGGATCGAGTGCTCGCTCAGGTGGCGCTGCGGGAGGCGGAGCTCGCCGATGCCAAACGTCGCTTCAAGCAGGCCCGTGAGGTGGGAGCAGAGCGCGGGATCGCGCGTACCGAAATTGAGTCGCTGGAGGCGGAGGTGATGGCTGATCAGGCGACCCTGACCGCGGCGCTAGCCGCGGCAAGTGAACAGCAGGCGCTGCTGAAACGCCATACCGTCGCCGCCCCGTTCGCCGGGGTAGTCAGCCAGCGACTTGCTGAACTCGGCGAATGGATCAATCCGGGTGATGGATTGCTGGAGCTGGTGGCAACCGAAAACCTGCGCTTCGATTTTCAGGTCGGGCAGGACTACTACGCCGCGCTGGTGGACGGCGCCGCCATCGAGATCACGCTGGACGCGCTGCCCGGTGATCGCTTGACGGGTGAGGTAACAACCATTGTCCCGATCAAGAACGCTACTGCCCGAACCTTTCTCGTTCGGGTCCCGGCCGCTTCGCTACAGACCGAAAAGCCGCTTGCCGTCACGCCCGGTATGTCTGCGCGCGGGCGCATGGCCGTCAGTACGGGTCAGCAGGGGCTGGCCGTATCCCGTGACGCCATCCTCCGCTTTCCCGACGGCCGGGTCACCGTGTGGATCGTAGAACCGGACGGCGAGCAGAACACTGTTCGCGAGCAGCGCGTCACAACAGGCCTTGAGTTTGACGGCATGGTGGAGATCACCGAGGGCTTGACCGGGGATGAGGTTGTCGTGACGCGAGGCAACGAAACGCTGCTCGAAGGCCAGACGGTGTCTGTGGTTAGCGGAAGTTCAACGTGATCAATCAGGTGACCAGTCGAGCGATCAGTCATGTTTGAAGCGCTTGTCCGAAACGGCATCCTGACCACGGTGGTAGCGCTGATCGTTTCGGTGCTCGGAATCCTGGCCGCCTTTCGAGTGCCGGTGCAGATGATCCCCGATCTGGAGGTACGCACCGTCTCCATCCAGACCGCCTGGCCGGGCGCAACGCCCCAGGACGTGGAAAAGGAAATTCTGGTCGAACAGGAGGAGTACCTGCGGACGCTACCCAACCTGCAGCGTCTCGAGTCGTCAGCGGCCAGCGGCAGTGCAGTGATCGAACTGGATTTCCCGTTTGGCGTCGACCTGACCCAAACGCTGATCGAGGTGAACAACGCCCTCAACCAGGTACCGTCCTATCCGGAGAACGTCGACGAACCGAGAGTGTTTGCCAACTCTTACTCCGCCAACTCGTTTATGTACTTCGGCATTTCGCCGCTGCCGGGCAACCCGCGAAAAATTGACCTCAATATGATGCGGGACTTTGTGCTGGATAACGTTCGAACCCGCCTGTCCGGCGTGCCCGGCGTATCGCAGGTGCAGATCCAGGGTGGCGCGGAGCGCCAGATTCATGTCAGGCTCGATCCCGTGCGGCTGGCCGAT
Source organism: Pseudomonadota bacterium (assembly GCA_038747195.1). Classification (GTDB taxonomy): domain Bacteria; phylum Pseudomonadota; class Gammaproteobacteria; order Xanthomonadales; family SZUA-38; genus JANQOZ01. The sequence continues at coordinate 22,187 of JBCDKA010000024.1, read as the reverse complement.
CGGCAGCTCACCATCGCAGACATCCGCGACGCAATCCGCTCTCGCAATCGCGACGTATCCGGGGGCGAGGTGGAGAGCGGCAAGCGCCGTTACCTGTTGCGAACCGTCGGTCGGTTTGACTCGGTAGCATCACTCCAAGAGCTCATTGTCGCCCGCCAGGGTGACGCCCTCATTCGCCTGCGGGACGTCGCCGAGGTGCAGCTGAACCACTCCGAAGTTCGGGCCCTGGCTTTCTACAACGCGGACCCGATCCTGTTCACGGCGATCAACCGCGAGGCGGGCTCCAACGTCATCGATATCAAGTACGCGATGCTGGATGCGGTCGAACAGGTCAACCGGGACCTGCTCAGGCCCAACGGTATGTTCATGCGGTTGATGGCCGAGGACGCCGGCTATGTCGAGGCATCGATCCGAAACGTGTGGTTCAACCTGGCGCTGGGCGCGCTGTTTGCAACGGCGGTGATGTACCTGTTCCTCCGGTCCGCCCGGGCCACGGCGGTCGGTGTGTTGGGAATCCCGCTTTGTACTATTGCCGCGTTTATCGGCCTGCTCGCGGCGGGCCGGACCATCAACGTCATTTCGCTGGCGGGCGTGGCGTTTGCCATCGGCATGACGCTGGACAACAGCATCGTGGTCATTGAGGCCATCGAGCTTAAGCGCCGGCAGGGGCTGAGCCGGTTCCGGGCCGCGGTCGAAGGTGTGCGCAGCGTGTGGACGGCGGTTCTCGCGTCCACGCTGACAACCATTTTGGTCTTCCTCCCCGTGCTGTTCATTCAGGAGGAAGCCGGTCAGCTTTACTCCGATGTAGCGATTGCGATCGCGGCCTCGATCCTGGCCTCGATGCTGGTGGCCATCGCCCTGGTTCCGGTGGCCAGCGCCCGGCTGTCGTTTGGCACAGACAGTCGCCGCGCGGAAGACGGCGCGCTTAAGGCACGGCTGCTGCGGGCGATTGATAGCCTGCTGGTCTCGCCAGGTCGGCGCCGGGCAACCATCGGTCTCACCGTTGCGGCCAGCCTGGCGGTGATTTTCTGGCTCACGCCGCCCGCTGAATATCTGCCGGAGGGCGAGGAGCCTAAGGTGTTTGCGATCATGAGCCCGCCGCCAGGCTACAATCTGGACACCATGGCGGCGATCGGCGAGGAGCTTCAGACCTATTTCCTGCAGTTTGTCGACGACGACCCGAAGCGTTTTGACACGGGTCAGGCTGAAGTTCCGGCGTTGCGCTACCTGAATTTTGGCGTGGCGGCGGATCGGCTTCGGATCATCTCCGAACCGGTGCGGTCGAGTGACATCAACGCGCTCATGGACGCTATTACCCAGCGCTATCGGCGCTATCCCGGCATGCGTGCGTTTGCGGCTCGCGGCTCGATTATCTCCAGCAACGATGGCGGAACGCGCAGCATCAATCTGGATATCTCGGGACCCAGTCTGGAGGTGATTTACGAGGCGGCTTTGGCCACGTCTCGGCGTGCTGAGGAAGTGCTGGGCAATCCTCGCATCCAGTCGAGCCCGTCCTCTCTTGCCCTGTCACAGCCGCTGCTTGAAGTTCAGCCCGACTGGAGTCGCGCCGCCGAGCTTGGCCTGGCGGCCAATGATCTCGGCTATACCGTGGCCGCACTCACCGACGGCGCGTTTGTGGACGAATATTTTGAGGCGGACAACAAGATCGACGTCTACCTCTACGGCACCACCGGCGGTGAGGTGGACGTGGACAGCCTCGGCGAGCTGCCCATCTACACACCCCAGGGCAGTATCCTGCCGCTGTCAGCGCTCGCGTTGATCCGCGAGACGGTCGACACCGACACCATTCGCCGAATCAACGGGCAGCGAACGGTCACGCTGAACGTCATACCGCCATCGTCAATCGCGCTGGAGCAGGGTGTGGAGATCGTCCGGCGAGACGTGGTCGGCGCCCTGCGGGAAAGCGGTCGGCTCCCCGCCAACGTCAACATCGATATCTCCGGCGCCAGCGACCAGCTGGACGCAACCAAAGCCGCGCTGGCGGCGAACCTGCCCGTAGCCCTGGTGATTGTCTTTCTGCTGCTGGTGGCGATCTTCAAACACTGGGGCTATCCGCTACTGATTCTGACGACCATTCCGCTCGGTATTGCGGGGGGTATTGTCGGGCTAGCGCTTTTGAACCTCGTGGGCGCCGCGCTGAAAAGCCTGGGCTTTGCCGGGGTGCAGCAGCCCTTTGACATGATCTCCATGCTCGGCTTTCTGATTCTGATGGGCACGGTGGTCAACAACCCGATTTTGATTGTCGATCGGGCTATCACGCAGATGAAAGAACACGGCGCCACGGCGCTGGAAGCGGTCCGTGAGGCGATCTCTGCCCGGCTTAGGCCAATCGCCATGTCGACGCTGACCACCATCTGCGGCCTGTCGCCGCTGGTGTTTATCCCCGGTGCCGGCACGGAGCTTTATCGCGGCGTGGGGGTTATCGTCCTGTTCGGCATTCTGGGCGCTGCCGTGGTTTCGCTCACCATGCTGCCGGCCCTCACCATCTCGGTGCTGAGCTGGCGAAAGGGTGAAACGCAGCAGGACTGGGACCGGCCGGCCCTCGGGCCGGAGATGCCTTAGCGCGGCTGACCCTCCTGGCCGCGGCCGCTGTGCTCGCGGACCTCCTCCGCACTCCGCGTCCCAAGTAAACTGTAGGCGTCTGCTCAGCCTCGGAGGCCACATGCTTCTGTTCATCACCGCGGTCAGCGTTGTACTGGTCGCCTCGTTTCTTTGTTCTATCTTCGAATCCGTCCTCCTGTCGGTGACGCGGCCACAGGTTGAGGTGTTGGCCCGCAGCGGACGGCGGGCGGGGACCCTGCTGGCAGACTTCAAAGCCAATATGGACGTACCGATCGCGGCGATCCTGATCTTGAATACCGCAGCGCACACCGTGGGGGCGGCGGTGGCTGGCGCCAGCTACAGCAACGTGTTCGATGCCAGCACGCTGTGGCTGTTTTCGATCCTGTTCACCCTGGCCGTGTTGCTCTTCACCGAGATTATTCCGAAGACGCTCGGCGTGAGTTATGCGCAGACGTTAGCCACCCCGGTAGCCTACGGCATTCACTGGCTGACGATCGTGCTGCGTCCGCTGGTTTATCTCAGTGAGCGCATCTCTCGCTCCCTGCGCCGGAGTGAGGAAACGCCGGTGACCTCACCGGAAGAAATTCGACTGCTGGCGTTTCTCGGTATGAGCGAAGGTGCCGTCGGCCCGCGGACCGCCGGCATGATCGTCGGTGCCACCCAGCTGCAGCACCTGCAGGCCCACGACGTCATGCTGCCGCGAACGGAGATCCAGTACCTTTCCGGCACGATGAGCCGGGAGGAGGCGATCACGCTGGCACGGGAAACGGGACACAGCCGCTTTCCCTTTTCCCCCAGCGGCAAGCTTCAGGACATCAACAGCGTGATTTTTGTCAAAGAGCTGCAGTACTGGCTGCTGGCCAACGACCACAAACACGTGGACTGGGAGCAGCTGAAGCACGACACGCTGATTGTGCCGGAGACGCTACCGCTGCCGAAGCTGCTAAGGACCTTCCAAACCAGCCATCGCCACCTCGCGATGGTCGTGGATGAATACGGTGACATCCAGGGTCTGGCGACGCTGGAGGACGTGCTGGAGGAAATTGTCGGCGACATTCGCGACGAAAGCGATCGCCCCACCAAAGATCTGCTGGAAAACGATGACGGGTCTCTCACCACCCGCGGCACGGTCGATCTGCGCACCATCTCCCTGGCGCTCAACATTCCCTGGGAGCCTGAGGATGACGTGACAACCATCAGCGGGCTGGTTACCGAGACGCTCGAGCGAATCCCCAAGATCGGAGAAACCATCAGCTGGCACGGCTACGAAATCCGCGTGATCAGAGCGGATCGGAAGCGGGCGACGGTCCTCAAGATCCAGCGCTTGCCTGGGGAACAGGCGTAGACCGACACCCAGTTGCGTCAGCCCTCGTCGGGCGGTTGCTCCGGCTCCGAGGCTGGGTCTGGCTCGGTTAGCGCTGGCGCATAATCCTGCAGCACGAGGAGGGTTGCTTCGAGCAGCGCGTACGAGGTGCGGCTGCCCGATCGGCTGAGCTGCGCAAACACCCGTTGTGCCTGGGTGGATTGCAGGAACTCGATGTAGTCGTCCAGCGTGGCGTCATCCACTTCGCCAAACACGTAAGGCAATATCGCCTGGGCCACAAAGGGTTCGAAGGCTCGACGGCTGTAGCCGATACCGTCTGTCCACAGTTCGGCCAACTCCCGTTTGGTCATGCCGTATTGGTCGGCGACCACCGGTAAATGAACAAAAAAGCCCTGGGTGCTGAAGAGAAACTGTCCCCAGCTGGCGCTGCTGGCAATGGCGAAATAGCGCGTTGATCTCGCCGGCGCCAGCTCGACCGGTATGGGTTTGCTGGGCAGTCGATCTCGCCATCCGCGAGCGGCGCTGCTGATCGTTTGGCCGGTCGAGGTGGCCAGCCACGATCGGACCGCCTCCAGGTCATCGAGCCGGCTCTGCGCGCCGCCGTAGATGGCGATTTGGGTTGGCCCGAGGCGCTGCTGGGCGTCCTCCCGCCACACTTCGGCCCGCGGCGCGTTGGTGTCCTCCAGCACTTCAAGTGCTTTGCCCAGGGCCGCATCGCTCATCACCTTCAACGTGTGGGTAAGCCCCAGCGCTGCGCCGATCTCCAGCGCCAGTTCCTGACGACGCGCAGCCGATTCGTCACGTTGTGAAGGCTCAGCGCTGGTTGTCAGCTGTTCAGTCAGCCGCTTGTCCTCAAGCGAAAGCGCCTGCAGCAGCCTCTTTTCTGCGGCGGTAAAGGCCCGGTTCTCAGCTTTGGCCCTGGCATAGATAGCCTGAGTCTGTTTCCGCACTTCTGCCTGCTGACGTTGGAGATCATCGCGAACGGTCGCCGCCGCCTCGACGTCCCTATCGGTGACCGGTAGGCCTTCCGTATTGGTGTTCTCGCTTCCCTCAAGCTTGAACAGCGAGATGGATTCCTGGGGTGCGTCTTCGCGCGGCTCCGACGTTTGGGCGTTAATGGCAGTGGCCGACAGCAGCCAAAACACAACAAGTCCCACCTGGAAGAGGGACGACTCGACAATGTCACTGACTTTGAGCAATCGAATCATGAGGGCAAACTCACGAGAGTGAGCCTGGCCGCTGAAAGTGCTGCGGGCGGAAGTCTCGCCCCCGAGACGGGGCTTCTATAGGTTTTCATTGAGTCGGTGGTTCACTGCCCGGGTTACCCTTTAGTGCGGGCAGCTAAGAATAAGACCAAACCTGCTGCTTAGGAATCGCTATTCCAATGTTAATCTGGCACGCGCTGGAGGGTACCACGGGTGCAGCTCAAGACTTTTTTGCCATGCGGCCCTGGCGCCCTGTAGATCACCTTGGCTTGCCAACGCTTCGCCTAACATGAAGTGAGCACTGTGTACGTCGGGATACATGGTGGTATAGCGCCGGAAGAGATCCAGCGCTCTGAGCCGCAGCTCCTCGCGGGAGTCGAGCAGCCAGCCACGGGCGATGAAAAAGGCGGGGTACTGAGCAAGAAGCTGGTCGCCGCCGCTGGTTTGCTGTGCCTCGTCCATGGCCTGCGGGTCATTCGCAAACAGCCCCCGTTCAAACTGACTGACCATCGGCGCAAGGTCGCGATTGCGCGAGCGGATTTTCTCGAGGTGCTCGTCAATTTCGCCGTGTGTGAACCAACGACCGTTAAGCATGATGCCGCTGACCGATCCGAGATTGCTTAGATCCTCCAGCGGATTACGATCGAGAAGAACCAGATCTGCCTGAAAACCCGGACGAACCTGACCTACCGGATCCCGAGCCGGAGAAAGTCGCTCGACCAGCCTGCCAGCATGAACCGTTGCCGCGTCCAGGGCTGCTGCCCGGCTGATTCCCGTACTGGTCAGCCAGATCAACTCCTCATGGAGTGACTGGCCGGGCCATGCTCCGGCCACCGGCGTATCGGTTCCGGCCACCAGCACCTGCGCCTGCGAAAGGAAGGGTATCGCCTTTGCAAGCCGCTCGTTGGCGGCCCTGATCCGGCCAACCCAGGCCTGGTCACGGCGCTGGTAGCGGTTGAAACCGGGCCGCCAGGCCTGCAGCAGCGAGGGGTGGAGCAATGGCTGGTAGGGCTGCGCCAGCAGCTCATCCAGCGCCTCCGGCTGCTTCGACATGGCGATCATCAGCGCGCCGTTGGCCGTCACCGTCTGGTTGGCGGATCGAAGCTCTCGGGCCAGATTCTCGAGCGAGGTGTCGTCATAGCTATCGATAATTTTTTCCAGCTGTTCGCCGTGCGCAATATTGACCAAAGGGCACTCTTTGAGGTCATCCAGCCCGACGCTATCCGGAATGTGGCCAGCCACCGCGACCCCCAGCTCCTTGGCAGCCTGACAAATCGCCTGAAACTGCGGCCGGCTTAGCTCCGAATAGATCTTTAGGAAATCGAAGCCCTGGCGGATCTGATGACGCACCAAGGTCGCCGCGTCCTCAGGAGTCTCCACAAAGCTCATGGGCAGCATGTTTGGCGGGTTGCCATCGATGTAGTCTCCAGCGGAGACAAAATCGGCGGTGATCGTGGGGGTTGGCCGCTGGCGAAGCGCGAGATGAGAGGGCCGGCCTCGCATGTTGACGACCGTCGTCACGCCCCACGCCGGAAAAACTGACAACAGCTGTGGATGGTCCAGGTGCACATGGGTATCGATGAGCCCGGGGATCAGATACCCGTTTTTGCCGTCGATCACGCGACCTGTCACCTGGACGTCCGCTTCTGCGCTGGGGACCACCGCCGCGATGACACCGTCTTGGATCACCACGTTTGATTTTGCCGTCTGCCCTCCGGGCCCGATAACATGGACGTTGATGATGGTTTGACTCGTTTCGGCTTCGGTTGGGTCGGGTGAACCCAAGCTGGCCAGGATCGCCAGCCAAACTAGGGCGGCGTTTGCACTAGATGATTTCAGAACAACCTCCGGGGCGCTTTGCTAAGAAAAAAGTCAGTCAGCACCGTAGCCTGGCGGGCTTCCCGAAGCCTTGGGAACGCCTTGGGATTACCTTGGGAAAGGTGATTCTGCTGACATCGACTGTCCGCCGGCGCCATTCGTCAGAGACGCCTCAGTGAACGAACCCCGCGCTATCGGCCCGGTCATCGCGGATCTCGCAGGGCATAAGCTCGTGCTGGGAAACCGGTCTGAATCGCTCGAGCCGCGGGCGTGCCAGGTACTCGACGTGTTGTGGCAGGGCCGTGGGCAGGTGGTCAGTCGAGAGGAGCTCTTTCGACAGGTCTGGCGGGGTGCCGTTGTGGGGGATGATGCGTTGAACCGCGTCATCTTTGATCTTCGCTCCGCTTTTCGGCGCCTGGCGCCCGATGAGACTTTTATAGAGACCGTACGCAAAGGTGGCTATCGCCTGCTGGAGCCCGGTCCGATCGCGGCCGACACGGAGCGTACGGCGTCGACGGTTCCTAGCCGGCGGCTCGGACCTGCGCTGTTGCTGGCTGCCGCCGTAGTGGCGGGGTTGATTTCGCTCCTTCGCTGGCCCGAAACACCAACGCGCGCACCGTTGGAGATCAGCGCCGCGTCGAAGCCCGTCACGACCGCGCTGGGTTTCGAGCTTCACCCCAAGAAGACTGCTGCCGGTGACGGCCTTTTCTACACCTGCCAGGAAAACAGCGCCTCCTTTCTGTGTGCTTTGCAGCTGACGAAACCCGGTTCCAGCAACCGCGTCGCCGGGCCTGGCGTTGAGGGTGGCGTTCCCTCTCCCGACGGCAACTGGCTCCTCTACCAACAGCTGGAGCCAAGCTGCGAAATTCGGCTTCGTTCCGTGCCTTCCGGGAGCGACATGCTGCTGCGGCAGTGTGTCGCTCGCAACGACGGCAGCATGGTTTGGTCGAACGACAGCCAAGCAGTGATCTGGTCGGACAGACCGGAGCCAGGTGCGCCCTTCGCGCTGTACCGGTCCGCGACAGACCGCAGCGGCTGGCAGCGGCTGAGTGCGCCGCCGGTCGGCAGCGTGGGTGACCTTTACCCGGCGCTGTCGCCGTCGGGTCGCTATCTTGCGTTCTTCCGGGCCGGCACACCCTCGTCGCTGTCTACCTATATCACGCCCGGCATTGGCTCCGTGCTGGTGCAGGACCTCGATCAGCCGCAGGATGCCCCAAACCCCGTAGAGGCGTCGGCGGTGGAGGTCACCGGCTTGGCGTTTGTCGACAATACCGAACTGGTGGTTGCCCGCGCCGACGCCGGCGGGGCGGGGTTTTGGCGTTATGGCATCGCGGGCCCGGGAACCCGTTGGGCGACCGTCTCGGAAGGTATCGTGCGTTCGCCCGCGCTGTCGGGCACCGAACTTGTCTTTGAGTGGTGGCGGGCGGAGGCCAACCTGGTGGAGCTTTCGTTGGAAAGCGGAGAGGTCGCGACGCGCTATTCGTCGACGAGGTACGACTACAATCCGGCGCAGTGTCGCGAGGAGCGTCGGCTCGCGTTTGTGTCGACACGCAGTGGTCGGCCGCAGCTCTGGCTGACTCAGCAAACCTCCAGGCCCGACGACGTCTTGGAATCGTCGACTCCGCTCACCGCGTTTTCCGCCGGTAGTGTTGAGACACCGAAATGGTCCCCCGACTGCCGAACGCTCGTTGCGGAACGTCGTTCGGACGGGGCTAGCGCGATCGTGCTGATCGACGTCGACTCCGGTGAGATCACACGGGTGGACTTGCCAGGCAACAATCGCGTGCCGGTGTACTACTCCGACCAAAAACTGCTGGTGGCGTCGGACCGCACCGGCCGCTGGGAGGTCTGGCTGGAAGATCTCGAATCTCGCAGCAGCCGGCAGATCAGCGTGAGCGGCGGGTTCTATGCGCAGGTTCTCGAGCAGGAGGACGGCGACCCGGCGGTGGTGTTCAGTCAATTGGGTGGGGGCCCACTCACCTTGAGTCAGGGCACCACGCTGTCGCCTCTACCCGTTACGCTGGCGCCACACCACTGGGGCAACTGGCTGATTCGGGATGCCACGGTGTTGGCCGTTGTTCTGGACGATGGCGGTCGGCAATCGCTGGTGTCATGGCGCGGCAATGAGCTCCAGCGTGTACTCGAGCTGGAGCAACCCGTGCTGCGTGAGTCCGCCAACCTCGAGCTGACGGACGGTGGCCGCAGCGTGATTTACAGCACGAGAACCCGGCTGACCGCGGACCTTTTTCGCCTGGAAGTCGTGGGCTTAGAGTGAGGTGGCCTATTTGATCCCGCGGACCCTGTCAGGTTGGTCCGGTCGCTACTGGCTGAGTTGGGGCGATCTAAAACGCCGGCTCCCCGTCCAGCTCTGCCTGTCGTTGCGTGCTCAGGCGTTTGACCAGAAGGACACACACAAAGGCGACCGCAACCAGTGCTAGCAGGAGGTTGATTGCGGGGAGGTAGCTGTCGAACGCGACGCGGATTTCGCCGATGACGGCAATACCGATGCCGGCGGCTATGGTATCGACGGCCACATAGATGCCCAGGATGCGGCCGTAGGTGGGTCCGGAAAACAGCTCAGCGATCATCAGCTGAATCATGGTGAACGCCCCCGAGAAGCCAATGCCGTAAACGGCGGCGTAAACGTAGACCAGCTTGAGGTCCGCGGCTTCAATAAACCGAAGAATCATCAGGCCGACTGTTAGGTTGACCACCGCGAGCAGCATAATATTCACCTTGGCGAAATGATCGCTGAGCCAGCCAAAAGCGAATTTACCGACAATGGAACACCAGAAAAATACGCTGAACACCAGCGCCAAGGTGCCGCCGTCAAGGCCGTTGTCGCGTCCCAGGTACAGCGCCTGGTGCTGCAGCACGCCCGTGATGCAGAACCACAGAATGCCGGTGGCGATCAGCAGTAGATAGAACACCGGCATGCGGGCAACGGACGCCAGCGGGGCGCCGCCGAAGATACCGAGCGGTTCACTTCGTTGTGGGTTGCCATCAGCCGCTGCTAACCCGTCGGGCGTCGTATTAAGGTCAGAGGGCCGGGTGCGTACCGGCCATAGTACCGGCAGCAGTAGACCGACGAACCCGATGATGGACAGAGTCAGCAGCGCCGCCTGCCAGGCTTCCTCCGCCAGCTGGCCGCGGATCACCAGCGGCAGCACGGCGCCGCCGGCGCTGGACGCCATGAGCAGGATGCCTACAGCTCGGCCGCGATAGACGGTGAACCAGCGGCTCACCGTCACCATACACGGCACGAGGCCGCAGAGCGCGAGGCCGAAGGCGAGCAGCAGGTAGGCACCGGTGAAGTAAGCGAGAGAATCCATGAAGATCATGGACGACAGGCCGATCGCCATGATCACCGCACCGCCGGCCATCAGCGGACGTGGGGAGTAGCGATCTAGCAGAAACCCCACCGCCAGGTTGTAGACCGACGCGAACATAAACTTGATTGCGGCCGGGCGCGTGATCTCCGCCTGATTCCAGCCGAACTCCTCCATGAGCGACGGGTAAAGCAGGGGCAGGGTGAAGTTGGCAATGCCGTTGGATACGGCGTAGACCACAAACAGCCCGCCGAGCACGTACCAGCCATAAAATACCTGCCTACCCATGGATTGGTCCTTTTTCGGGTTGCTGCTCATAATCCGCTAGGTGCTCAGGTCGCTAATGATTTGTTCGATTAGCCTGCGGCCCGCGTCCATGCGTGCCGTCGCCTCTTCCTTGGAGGGCAAATAGCTATCGACAGATTCGGGTGACAGCAGGTTGTGCTCGGCCAGCAGCTGCTCGTGCGTTCGGAGGCGGTCTCGAAGCACGCTCAGCTCCATCGCCAGGCGCAATACAACCGCGACGACCTGATCCGGTGATAGCGCTTCCAGCTGCTCAGGACGCGGGAGTTGAAAGGGTCGTTCATCTTCCGACGCCATCAGCGCTTGATCCCGCCAAACACGTACGTTTCACCCGCGCCGAGTGGCTCGTATTCGGTAAACACTTGATCCGGTTGAAAGCCGCCGTCGATGAGCGCCTGCCGCATGTCGGTGTCGGCATAACCGGTCCAGAAGGGCTCACCGTTGTTCACCACCTGCCAGTGGTTGGTGACCTGCTTGGGGATCGACAGACGCGCCGGCTGGTAGGGCGTATCGCCGTTGAAAAACAGGCCGCCAGGTTTGAGCAGTCGGTGGGCCTCGCGCATGATACCCGGCAGTACGTCATGCCAGGTTTCATGAAAGAGGATATGGGTGATGATCAGGTCGAAGCTGGCGTCGGGGAAACCGGTGTGCCGGGCGTCCGCCTGACGGTAGTGAATCGCCAGACCCTGATCTTCTGCCCACACGTGAGCAAACTTTAGGAACGGGGCGGACAGGTCGACGCCCCAGAGCTCCGCTTCAGGAAACGCTTCCCGGTAGGCGATGGTCTGGATGCCGGCACCGCAGCCCAGATCCAGGATCTTCGCAGGTTCAAGGTCGGGAAATCGTCGGTGCATGGCGCCGAGCAAAAAGCGCCCCATGCCGGGTTCACCGGCTCGTCCGACTTCAGAGATCCCCTTGGCCGCCATGTACAGTTCACCGGTGCCGAGATAGTCCATGCCCTGGCGCAGGCTGGTGTCGCCGGGTCGGCCGAAATAGCCGCCAGGTTGGCGGTGAATCTCCACTTGGCGAATCGGGTCGGGAGGGGTGAGCGCGTCATCCAGCTCGAGCGAGCCCCGTGTTGCCCCGCCAGCCAGCGCCTGACGGCGCGCCTCAAACTCGGGCAGCAGCCGGCTGCAGGTCTGGTTGAGCGATTCCCACATCAAGTCCTGCGAGGCAAAGACCGAGCTGCCCCAAAGCTGAAACAGATGATCGTCGGCGAAGGCCTCGGTGCCCTCGTTCCGGTCTTGCGGCTTCCGGCCATGCTTGTCGACATAAGCCGGTTCGATGACGCGGTCGTAGTGCTCGGCCAGACGCGACTCCAGCGGGCCGTTAAGAAAGCCTTTCAGCGCGCCGACGAAGCGCTGCCGGGCGGCTTCGTCATGCGTCGGCCGATAGACGCTCTTGAGAGGCGTTACCGCCATCAGCGCCTTCGCGGTCCAGCGTTGCCCAAGGCGCAGGCCGGCCGCCGGGGATTCTCCGAGCTCATGAGAGCAGCTTCGCCACTTCGAAGGCCGCACGCTCGCCGGACTCCATGGCGCCTTCCATGCCTCGATTGCTGGTCGCCGTATGCTCGCCGCAGAAATGGACCCGGCCGGCGGGTTCGATGAGCGCCGGCAGGCTTTCGGTGACCTGGCCTGGCCCCCAGATCGCCCAGTCGCCGCCGGCAAAGGGGTCAGACTGCCAGGACTTGATGCCGGCCAGCTCAAGCTGTCCTTTGGCCGCAGGGCGGAGCTTTTCGTAGGCTGCCATCACCCGCTGCATCGCCACTTCATCACCGTAGGTATCAAGTCGATCTGCCAGGTGTCCGCGTCCCCAGGCCATCAGGCAGGTGACGTCGTTCGAATCCTCACCCTCGCGCAGCGCTCGCACCTCGCCGGCCTCGGTGTCGGTCCACATGGCCGGGCTAAGTCCGTCTTCCTCCCAGAACGGCTTTTTGGGCACCATCACCACTTTAGTGATTCGCTGAACCTGTACGGTGCGGATGGCTTTTGCTTTCGCCGGCGGCAGCAGCGGATCAAACTTAACCCAGCGCATGGTCGGTATGGGCATTGAGCAAACCACCCGTCCCGCCTTGTAGACGCTGCCGTCATGGCAGTGAACCTCAGCCTCGGTTTTGCCGGAGCGAATGCCGACCACCTGTTTATCGTAATGAACGCCGCCATCGAGCGCGTTCGCCATAGTCTCGGGGAAGCGTTGATTCCCCCCGTCGACTTTGTAGGCGACGCGGGCGACGTCACCCTGCAGCTTGAACCAGGCCTGCACGAAGAACCACATGAGCATCGAAACGTCGTGGGCTGAGGTGCCGTACTGTACGTTGGTGTTGTAGTTGAGTTCGATGGCTGCATCACTCCAGCCTTGCTCTTTGAAAAACTCGTAGGCGGAGCGGTCATATTTTGCGCTCTGGGGTTTCATCCAGTCGGCAAAAGACGCCAGCGGATTGTGTTTGCCGATCTCGCCCTGGAAAAAACCCCGGCCAGGAAAGCGATTCCGCGCGCCTTCAGGCATCGCGTTAAGCGGATGATTGGGCCACTCATCCCGGGAGATGAGCTTGCCGCCCAGGGCCAGCTCAACACGCTTGGGATCGCTGTGTGCCTCCGGCGACAGCTCGCGCCGTCCCTGGTGGTCGATCAGCTTGATCCCCAGTCGCCGGGCGGTGTCCTGCATGCGGGCATAGCCGCCGAGGATGGAGTCGCCACCCCATTCGGGGTTGCCGGTCACAGTCGGATGGCTGAACAACCGTCCGCCCGGCCGCTGGCGCGCTTCCAGGCAAAGGGTCTTGGCGCCCATCTCTTCAAGCAGGCTGGCTGCATTAAGACCCGACAGCCCGGTGCCGATGACGATGACGTCTGGCTTGGACTTCAGTGTGCTTGCGCCGGCGATCCGGGTTGTCAGTCCCGCGGCAACGCCTGCCTTAATAAATCCTCGTCGGCTGATTCCTGTGCTCATGGCTGGTAAAACCCTTCGTCATTCGTTGTCATAACACTTTGTTGCGGTCGGGCACCACGGTCTCAGTACCCTTGTACCATCTGAAAGCCCGCGTCGACCCGTCGAATCTGCGTAGCGGTCGGAGTTGGGAAATGCGCGGGCAGCAGCCACGCCTCCTCATCGGCGATCGTGTCGAGCATGGCCACTCGCGTCTGCGACGCCTGCTCAGGGTCCGAACAGAAACAGGATGACCAGCGGGGCTGCTCAATCTGAATCGGGTGATGGATGACGTCGCCGGTCACGTAGGCCCGCTCGCCGTCTTGCTCCAGCCTGACTACCGCGTTGCCAGGCGTATGGCCGGGGGCGCTGACCAGTCGCACGCCTTCCTCGACCTCATGGTCGCCCGGTACTTCCATGGCCTGATTTGCCTGGAAAATGGGTTCGACGCTGTCGCCCCAGGATCCGTGATTGACCATGTCGGGTGGGTTTTCCGCAAGCACCTGGCGCCAGTAGGCCGCCTCGCTTTGCACAAATACGTAGCGAGCCTTGGGAAACGTCGGTACCCAGCTGCCGTTTTCCAGCCGCGTATTCCAGCCAACGTGGTCCGCATGAAGATGGGTGCAGATCACGATATCGATGTCGTCTGGGTTTAGCCCAAGCGTCGAAAGGTCATCGAGAAACGGGCCGTTGAGCCGATGCCACGGCGGGTTGCGCGGGCGCTCTTTATCATTGCCGACGCTGCCGTCGATCAGGATCGTGCTGCTCGGTGTCTGCACCACAAACATCTGGAACGCCATGACCAGCCGATCGCTGGCCGGGTCGTAGAGTTTGGGGTTACGGGCGGTCTCCGTGGCCTTGACGGCCTCGGGTGTCGCGTCTGGGAACAGGGTCCCCGGCTGCAGGAAGGTGCCCTCCATCTCGACGATACGATGGATCTTGAACGGGCCGGGAAGCGGGGAGACGCGTTCGGACAAGGCCAAAGACTCCGGTTCTGGTTCCTGCTACAGCCTCGGCAGTTAGCCGAAGTTGTAGGGAATCTGCTCCGGGCCGTGGTACTGCTCCACCGAGTTGTCCTTCTTATAAAAGATATTCTGGATGAAGGTGCCGCTCTTTTGGCTGCGCACGATGACGGCGGTAGACGTCGCTTTGTCGTCGTTGTACTCGGCATGGATTTCCCACGGCGCGATGCAGTCCACATGCCCCTCGCCGACATGGACAGTTTCGGTTGCCTCCACCTCCGCCCGCTTCGGCAAATCGCCGGGCGAACCGCCGTCTGTGCGGCGAAACCGCAGCACCGACTCGGTGCCGTCCAGCACGCCATAGAGTGTCCAGGACTTACCGTGGTCGTGGATGGTTGTCTTGGCCGCCGGCTTTTTGATCAATCCGTTAATCACGAATCCATAGTCAGGATCCTGGTAAAAGATCAGGTTGGCGTGTTTGCCTTCCAGGCCGAGCTTGGCTGGGCTGGTGGGCCATTTGCGGGCATGATCTTTCACTTCCGGATCCGCCAGCAGCTCTTGCAAACGCTCTGCGGCTGCGCTCCAGCGAATCGCCTCATCGGGCTCATTGGCGTGCAGGTCGCGAAGCTGGCTGATGAAGCGCTTAACGGCCGGCAGCATGGGCCGCGTATCGTCGGTGGGAATCTGAGTGGCAACTTCGGTCATCGGTCTATCCGTTGTGAGATTGCCGGCCGCACCGCTGCGCTTGCAGCGGCAACGGTGAAGCCGGCGAAGTTTCGTGGAGTATTTTCAGAACGCCACCGTCACCGTCGCGCCAACCTGTCGCGGCATCGGTAGGCCGACTAGCGCAACCTGACCGAAGCGGAAGCCGGAGGTTGGGGCATCCTGATCGGTGGCGTTTTCGACGAAGACGGTGAAGCGTACCTTGCCGGTGTCGATGCCGGCCCGCAGATTCACCAGGGTCCGCGCTTCAATCGTTTCAAGGTTGATCTCGTCGATAAACATTTCGTCCCGATAGCTCACGTCACCCCGGGCGAACCACTCGGTGTTGCTGCCAAACGCGTTGAGCGGCGCCGAATACTGCAGCGAGGCAAAAGCCGAGTTTTCCGCGGTTCGTGGCGTCTGGTTACCGGACACGTCGGCGGTGCCGATCACGTCAACCGCGTTGAGCGATTCAAACACCTGAAACTCCGCGTCGATCCAGCTGTAGGCGAGCGTGGCGCTCAGGTTATCCGTCAGGCTGGCAACCAGCGACAGATCCAGACCCACAACTTCGGTCTCACCCGCGTTGATGAAGTAGCTGCCAAACTGCGGATCCGGGTCGTTGAAGCGGAAGGTCTGATCGGTCCAGTCGATGTAGTAGAAGGCGCCCTGGAAGTTCAGCCGGCCATCCATGCCGGACATCTTGGTGCCCAGCTCGTAGCTCCACATCTCCTCTTCGTCCACGGTCAGAAACTCCGGGGGCGCTGAGGGGTTGAAGGTGCCGGGTTTGTTGCCCTTGGCGGCGCTGAAGTAAAACAGCGTGTCGTCGTTGTGCTGATACTCGGCAAGCAAGCGCGGCAGGAACGAGTCGAAGTCGTCCTGCTGATTCAAGCCGGTTTCCGGGACTGAAACCTCGATGTCTTCCTGCTGGAACCGCGCGTCCAGAGAGAGCGTCCACTGGTCGGTGAAATCATAGGAGACCGAGCCGAAAACCGAGAAGTTGTTGGAGTTCTTGAACTCGGGTGGGAGCCGGAAGTTGCGCAGCCGCGCCTGGTCAAAGTCTTCGTCGAAGTAAGAGATGCCGGCCAGCCAGCGGAGCGGGCCCTCATCCGGCGAGGTTACCCGGAACTCGAGGAAATCTGACTGGAGCTCACGGTCGACAACGGTTTGGAAAATGCTGCAGTCCGGGCCGACAAAGGGGCCGGCGTTACACAGAAACGACAGGAAGCTTACGACCGTGGGGTCGTAGTTGCCGTCGGTCTCGTTCGTGGTTTCCTCTTTGCCGGTACCGGCGATGAAATCAAGGTTGTAACCATTCTGAAGCTGATAGTTGACGCTCAGGTTGGCGCGAAACGTCTCCGAGTCCAAACCAGGATTATCCAGCTGGTCGACGTTGCCGCCGATCACCGAGGTCAGCGGGAACTGAAGTTCCCCCATGTTCAGCGGCGTTGTCGCGCGGGCCGCCTCCCCAAACTGCGCGTCGGCGTACATCAACATCAGGTCTGCGGTCAGCTGTTCGTTGGGCGTCCACCGCAGCGCGCCGGAGAAGGAATCGATATCCTGCTCACCCATCTCTTCCCCGTTGGTGATGTTGTTATAGGGGCTGCCCTGGCTGAAGGTGCCCGCGCTGGCGCGAAAGAACAGGGTGTCTTCAACAATGGGGCCCGACACCGTGCCGCTCACCTGATACCGGCTTTGCTCGGCGACCGAAGCGCGGAGGTTGCCGCGCAGTTCGTTGGTCGGCTTTTTGGTGATGTAGTTGATGGCGCCGGAAAAGGTCGCGCGGCCAAACAGCGCGCTCTGCGGGCCCTTGATCACCTCAACCCTTTCCAGATCGTCCAGCAGTACCGTGTATAGCGAACCAGAAACGTAGACGCCGTCAATAAACTTCGACGAGTTTTGCAGCGTTGGGTCGCCGGTGTTCGTGGAAACCCCTCGAAAGCTGGCGGACTCACCCCGTCCCTCGGCCTCGAAGCTTTCATAGGTCACGCCAGGAACGGCGGTGATCAGATCATTGATCGTATTGAAGCCGGCTTTCTCGATAGCGTCCGCGCTGAAGGCAGAAACCGTCAGCGGAATATCCAGCAGGGATTCGTCCCGCCGGCGCGCAGTAACTGTGATCTCCTCAAGCAGGCCGTCTTCGTCCTGCGCGATGACCGGTTGGCTGACCGGTAACGCCAGGGCGATCCCCAAAGCCAGCGTAGTGATCGGCGTCAAGCAAGATATTGTTTTCATCCGGATAAAGCCTCCGTTTATGATGCGCTGCGCGCCAGAATACGAATCGGTTAAGCGAACGCCCGAGCCTAGCAGCGGCTTCCGTACGCTCACAATTTACCTTACAGGCGTTTCACAATGTGACTTTGCCCTGATGTGCGCCTGTTTCACTTTGTGGCATTCCCTTGTGTGATGCGCGAAGCCGCGGCGGGACATGGTCTAGCGTGTGCGACCGTGAACGAGTCGACCACACCACCCAGCCTGCTCACGCCCCTGCGCAGCCCGGGCTTCAGCGCGCTGTGGGTAGCCAACGGCCTGTCGCTGATGGCGTTCTGGATGACGGAAGTCGTCTGCGCGTGGCACATGCGTGTGATGACGGATGCCGATCCCCTGCTGGTAGCGTCTGTCTATACGGCCCTGCAGCTGCCGATTGTGCTGCTGGTTATCCCCGCTGGCGTGCTGACCGATCTTGCTGACCGGCGGCGCGTTATGGTCTGGACGCATGTGTGGCTCGCGCTCAGCCTGGGTTTGCTGCTGATGCTGACCCTAAGCGGTCTGATGTCGCCGCTTCTGCTGCTCACCTTCCTGCCGCTGGTGGCGATGGGGCAGGCTCTGCGAATGCCCGGTGTCGCCACGCTGATACCGGATTTGGTGGAAACTCAGCAGATTCCGGCCGCCGTCAGCCTGAACAGCATGGCGCAAACGAGCTCCCGGATTCTCGGGCCTGCGCTGGCTGGCCTGTTGATCGCTGCCCTCGGCGTGAGCACGGTGCTGGCCGTCAACACGGTCCTGATGGTTCTGATCATCCTGCTGTTTCTGCAGCTACGGTATCAGCCTGCGCGCGAGCTGCCGGACAATATCCGACAGGAATTTGTGGGCGCGGTCAAAGAAGGCCTGATGTTTGCCGCGATCACGCGCTGGAAACGCAATATCCTGATTCGGCTCGGTTCGTTTTTCGCCTGCTCAGCCGCGGTACCCGCGCTGATGGCCGTTCGTTTCAGCGACAGCCAGACCTACGGGCTAATGTACGCGTGCTTCGGCGTGGGGTCCCTGCTCGGGCTGGTGCTCATCAGCCGGCTGGGCCATCAGCGCCTCAACAACCGGCTTTCTATGGGCCTTTTTATTTGTGCGCTCGGCATGATGATGTTCGGCGTCAGCGACAGCCCCGCTCAGTCCGGCCCGCTGCTCGCGGTTATCGGCGCAAGCTGGATGTTTTGCTCCAACAGCATCATGGTCGCTGCCCAGCTGCAGCTGGATCACGCGCTGCGCGGCCGAGGCCTGTCGCTCGTCTTTGCTGTGGGCACCGCCTGTCTTGCCGGCGGCGGTCTGCTTTGGGGGGCGGTTGCCCGCACGGCGGGCACCGCCTTAGCGCTGACGGCCTCGGGCCTGTGTCTGCTGCTGCTGTTGGCGCTGACCCACCGATTGAGCATTGCGGCGCCGTCACCTCAGGCAGCGGCATCTGCCGGTAACGGCTGAGGAATCCACGTCCGGACCGCTGGCACCGCTGACGCCTTCATGGCACTGTTTGCTCGACCGCACCCGGAATTCAGGCGGAGCCGCGTTGACCGAGAAAGTCAGAATTAGCAAAACCACCCTCAAGGCGATCGCTGTGCTCGAGAAGCTCAACGCGCTGGGGGAGGCCCGCAACTCGGAGCTCGCAGATGCGCTCGATTTGCCCCGGCCGACCTGCTACCGCCTGCTGCAAACGCTCTGTGTCGCCGGCGTAGTGCTCAACGATCCGAACTCCAACATGTATCGTCCCGCCGAGCGGGCACTGGCCCTGAGCTGCGGCTTTGAGCAGGAGACCTGGGTGTCTGTCTGCGCAAAACCCCACATGCGCAAGCTGGGAGCTGAGCTCCTCTGGCCGATCGCCATCGCGACCTTGTCCGGCCCTTCGATGGTGCTCCGGGAAACCACCGACCCTGAGAGTCCGCTGGTGGTTCGTCGGTCGCTGGCCGGTCGGCGCGTCGGTCTGCTCTCCACGGCAACGGGTCGCGTTTACCTCGCTCACTGCTCGGGCCAGCAGCGCAACATGCTGATTCAGATTCTGCAGAAATCGCGGAACCCGGACGACTTTCGAGCTCGGAATACGACGGGCGTTTCGCAGCAGCTCATGAAGATCCGCGAGCTGGGTTTCGACACCAGTCGGGTGCAGCACCACGCCATCAAGTGGGGTGCGATTGCCGTGCCGGTGTTTGCTCGCGGCCAGATCCTGGCCAGCCTCAGTGTGCGGTTTGTGCGCAAGGCCGTGACCCGTTCAGCGGAGCGCCAGCAGGTGCTGCCGATGCTGCGCGAGACCGCGCAGCGCATCGGCTCCAGCTTCGAAGCCTCGACCGCGGATGTCCCCGGTCAGGCGGTGGAAGGCTAACCCCGGCCCACTAGATCTGGATCGACTCTCCGTCCAGCCGTTCCTAATCCGCCAATCGGGTCGACTCTGGGGGCTTGGCCTTGGGCTTGAGCGCAGGACCGTAGACCTTGCTTGAAGGCGGAACCGCGTCCCCGTCCATGCCGGCGGGGCGAACAAAAATGCCGCGCTCGTAGAAGCTCTTGATCCGCTCTTTGAGCGGTCCGAGCCCGACGTACGGGTTTTCCATCGGGTCGTCACCCCACAGATTGTTCGGCAGTCCAACGTCTCCCGCATAGGCGTGCGCATAGACCTCCGGGTCGTCCCACAGGGGCAGGTTGGTCATCGCGTTCGCCCGTGCGCGCCGCAGCGCTTTGAGGTCCATCGTGCCGGTCAGGATGCACGAGCCGGGTCCGTCCGCCACGCCGAGAACCTTGCCGTCGAAGTTGATGATGCGGGAGTGGCCGCGCATCTGGGTGGTGGGCAGATCGCCGCTGCTCGGATTGAAATATTCTCCGCCGGGCATAGCTGACACAACGTAGGCGGTGTTTTCAAAGGCCCGCGTGGCGCGCGCGGCGTCCCAGCCGTCACGCCCGCTGCCGTGGCCTTCCGAAGACGGGTGGACAATGATCTCCGCGCCGTACTTCGTCAGCATTCTGGCGATTTCCGGGTGCGCCTGGTCAAAACACACCATCGTGCCCAGCCGGCCGATCGGCGTATCGGCGATCGGGAACAGGAACTCGTAGCCATAGGTGTCCAGGTACCGGTCGTAGATGCTGCTTGGCGTCGTGTCCGGCAGCGACCCCCAGACGTCAGCACACTGGATCTTGCGGTAGCGGTGAATGAGCTGGCCGGTGTCGTTGAGAATGAAGGCCGAATTGAAAACGTGGCCGGGCAGCTTGTCGTCGATTTCAAAGGTGGAACCGCAGACGTAGGTTTTGTGCTTCAGCGCAAAATCCTGCAGCAGCTCCAGCTCGGGGCCCGGATAACGGATCGCCAGACGCTGCAGCGTGACCGGCGAGCGAAAGCCGTGCCCACCCTGGCCATGCATAAAGAACTCGCCCATGACCACCAGCTTAATGCCGGGGCTCGACGCCATGCGGCCGGCCAGCGTCATCGCGTGCTCGGTGTTTTCGCGGCGCAGCGCCACGGCGTCATCCGTGCGCTGGATGATTTTGCTGACGGTCTGGGTCAGCAGCACGTCGTACTGCTCGATACGTCCGGGCTTGTCCGACGGTGCCGAATGTTCCTTCCTGCGCTCGCCCTCGGCGATCCACTCGACGCGCGTCTTGGGCGGCTGTCCAAGCGGTTCCGGCCGGGCGGCAATCAGCTTCTGATAGCCGTCGGCATAGAGGTTTGCCCGAAGGTGCAGGGGCTGAACGGCAACGATGGAGCTGCGTCGTCGGCGCAGCCTTTCGATGTCCAGGTCCGGAATAAAAACCTGGGCTTCACCTTCGGCCAGAGTGCTGTAGCCGTTGAAATCGATCAGGCGGCTGCAGGCCGGTGAGCCGAGGGGGCCGCCGACGGCACCGGCCACGGCGACAAATGCCGTGTTCTCCCAGGCTCGGGCGACTCGCGCGTTTTCCCGTCCCGGGAACAGGTGGTCGCTCACCTCAGCAACCGGATTGAGAATGATCTCGGCGCCGGCCCAGGTCAGCGCACGCGTCAAGTGTGGCGAAAGGATGTCCTCGCCGGGCAGGATGCCCACCTGGCCGATACCCGTGATGACGGTCTTGAATTCTGCCGGCTGGCCCAGCGGCGAGGTGCTGTTGTCGCTGATGCCCGCCACCAGATCGGGCGTGACCTTGTCGACGGCCAGGAGCGGCTCGCCCTCCGCAGAGATCAGAAATCCGGCGGTCGACGTTTGAGCGCTGCTGCCGACAACCGCTGAACCCGCGAGCATGATTCCTTGCACTGACGCGATCGATCCCAGTGCGGCCCAGAGCGGCTCGGCCGCCACGGGCTCAGCTCCGGCGGTACCGTGGGGCAAAAGGACGAGGAACTCTTCTACAGGCTCCAGCTGGCGTCTGCGGACCAGCGCCACCAGACGTTCGATGTGGCCCGCGAGGGCTTCGGTGTCTGACGTGA
This sequence comes from Pseudomonadota bacterium, assembly GCA_038747195.1. Taxonomy (GTDB): domain Bacteria; phylum Pseudomonadota; class Gammaproteobacteria; order Xanthomonadales; family SZUA-38; genus JANQOZ01. The sequence goes on along the minus strand of JBCDKA010000024.1, from coordinate 393 downwards.
CCCAGGCTTGTTGTGAAATGACTAACATAACGGCTCCTGCCTACTGGCTTGCGGTTGCGGGCGCTGACTCATTGCTATCTGCCTTCATCATGCGCTGCAGCCGCTGATTGATTTCTCGTTGTTTGGTGATGGATACGTCAAATCTGGAAACGACCAGCATGACAAGAACGGCGCCGAGCAGGCAAAAGCCCGCGGAGAAGTAGCCCAGGGCGTGGACCTTCTCCAGCGGGACCTCGCCAACGGGCGCACCTATTGGAAACGCAATAAGGTCCAGATAGATGCCGGTGACCAGCGTCATCAAAGCGCCGGCGGCTTTGATGGCAAACATGCCAAAGCCGCTGATCAGCGCCTGCTGGCGCTTGCCCGTGTTGGCCTCGTGCTCGTCAGCAACGT
>JBCDKA010000023.1:0-37892 GCA_038747195.1 Pseudomonadota bacterium | reverse complement strand
CCCAGATTGATGGCGGCCGCGAGATCGACGGTGTATCCCACTCCGACGGTGAAAGAAAACCGCCGCTCGGGATGGGTGGAGTAATTCATGATGGTCGATTTGAAGACTTCACCATTCGGAATCCGCAGCCGATTACCCTCGAAGGTCATCAGAATGGTCGACCGCGTGGTGAGGGTGGCAACAATCCCTTCGCGGCCTTCGATATCGACATGATCTCCAGGCCGGAACGGCTGGCGGATTCCGAGCATGAGGCTGGCGATGTAGTTTTCGATAAGGTCGCGGAAGGCAAAACCAACCGCGATGCCGACGATACCGGCGGCGCCCAGAATGCTGCCCACCAGGGCGGTGGCGTTCAGCGTATCCAGCGCCAGCACAACACCCGCGATGACGATGGCGGTCTGCAGCAGCTGCACCACCAGTCGCCGAATCCAGGCGTTGCGCAGCACCTTGCCCAGTGCTGGCTCAACCCATCGAACGATGCCTGACAGCAGCCAGAAGCCAGTCACTATCGCCAGCGCCGTACCGGCGAGTGGCAGGTAGGCCACGAGCTTGTCGAGCATCCGCTGGAAGCGGGTGACGGTGGGTTCAAGGCCCGCCGGCGCCGTGGCCAGCGTGGTTTTATCGCGGATCGCAACGATGCCGGGCTGGCTGCGTAGGGCCTCAAGCAGGCCGGCTGGCGTTGGGCCGTCTTGCCACTCGCCGTTCAGCACCACCACGCCCTGGACCAGCTCGGCCTGGACCGCGTCCCCCGGATCACTGAACACATCCACCAGCGCCTGTAGCTGGGAGGTTTCCTGGGCATGAAGCGGGGCAAGCGCCAGGCCGAGCGTCAGAATCAGTATCAGCCTGGAGAAGGTGTTCATGGGCGGCCGCCGAAATCTTAATGGGAGTAGTTTACTGACCGGCCGGCCTCCGCCAAAGCGATCGGACCGCTGACCGCCTGCTGGTCCTAGAGTAAGTCGTCGAGCGCACCGATCAGCCGCTCGACCTCCGCCTCTTCGGTGTAGTGCACAAAAGACAGGCGAAGGACGCCGCGTGCTGGATCAAGCCCGAGCGCCTCGACCAACCGGTGCGCGTAAAAATGGCCCGCGCTGGCGCCGATCTTTCGTTCTGCCAGCGCTTCAGCCAGCTCGACGGGATGACGGTCGGGATCGATAGCCACCGTCGGCGCGCGCTCCTCGGCGCGCGTCCGACCGATCAGCCGGGCTCGCGGGTGGGCGTCCAAAAAGTCCAGCAGCGGCTGCAGCAGGTGATGCTCGTGATCCTGAAAAAGCTGACGCACATGGGTCGACTGCTCCAGCGCTGAGACGTTGGGCTTGCCGCCGTGGTGTGTGTGGATGGACTCAAAATAATCGATCACGCCATTGCTGGCGGCGATCTGCGCGTGGTCCGGGCCCGCCGGCAGCATCCGCGCGGTGGGCTTGGCGTCATTGAAGAAATGTCCCTGGTTGGGCAATGCGTCATTTAGCTCGCGTGTCAGGGTCATCACGCCCTGGTGGGGTCCGTAAACCTTGTAAAGTGAGTACAGGTAGACGTCAGCGCCGAGGGCGGCAACGTCCGGCAGGCCGTGACCGCAGTAGGACACGCCGTCCACTACCGTGATGGCGCCGGCGCCTTTCGCCCGGTCGACGATATCGCGCACCGGGTTGTAGCTCGCCACGATATTGGACGCGTGGGTGAAGCACACCAGGCGCGTCCGGTCGGTGAGGAGTTCGTCGAGTCTAGCCGGATCCAGTTCGCCGGTTGCCGGATCCACCTGCCACTCGCGCACGGTGAAGCCCTCATCCCCCAGTCGTCGGAACACGCCGATATTGGCCTCGTGATCCTGGTTGGTGACGATCACCTCATCGCCTGGCTTGAAATGCCGGCGAAACGCCTGAGCCAGCACATAGGTCTGCTGCGAGGTCGACGGACCGAAGTGACACTCATCCGGGGCGACGTTGAGCCACGCGGCCATTCGCTCGCGCGCCGCGTCCATGCGCCGGCCCGCTTCGATGGACGCCTCAGACCACGCGTACGGCTGCAGCTTCATCCCCGTGTAGTAGTGCTGGAGCTGCTCGATCACCGGTGCGCAAGCATAAGAGCCGCCGGCATTTTCGAAATGCGCCCAGCCCGCGAGCGACGGTTCGGCGAAGGCGGGGAAACGGCTGCGGACAAAATCGATATCCAGGGGCATGGCAATTCCGAAGGCGGGCGGCGACCCGCATTGCACCGCGTGCCCGAGTCTGCGTCAACGCTGACCCACCTTGCACGGGTTGCGAGGGGTTTTGGCGTGGCGTTAGCTCCGGGCCGGATATCCAGTACACTTACGCGCACGTCAAAAGGGAAGAAGAGTTCATGTCGGAGCAAAGTCAGGCCGTCGAAGCCCGCGGTTTTCTCGGTGCCGTTGAGCGTATCGGCAATAAGCTGCCCGACCCCGCGATGCTCTTCGTGGGCCTGCTGTTTATCGTCTGGCTGCTGTCCTGGCTCCTGTCCTACGTTAGCTTCTCGGTGGTCGATCCACGATCCGGGGAGCCCATTCAGATCATCAACCAGCTGTCGGGCGGCGCGATCACCGCTTTCCTGACCGGGCTGGTCACCAACTTTGTCACGTTCGGGCCGGTCGGGACGGTGCTGGTGGCGATGCTCGGCATCGGCGTGGCGGAACACTCCGGATTTATTACCACGGGTATCCGGGCCCTGCTGAACGTCACCGCACGCTGGCTCCTGACGCCGATGGTGATCCTGGTGGGCATCGTTTCGCACTCGGCGGTGGACGCCGGCTACGTGCTGGTGATCCCGCTCGGTGGCGTCATCTTTTATGCGGCTGGCCGCCATCCGCTGGCGGGTATCGCAGCCGCTTTTGCCGGCGTATCCGGCGGCTTTTCCGCGAACTTTGTGCCCAGCGCGCTCGATCCGCTGCTGCAGGGGCTGACCCAGAGCGGCGCGCAGCTGCTCGATCCGAACATCGCGGTCAATACGCTCAACAACTATTTCTTTACCACCGCCTCTTCGGTGCTGATTATCTGCCTGGGCTGGTGGATCACCGACCGGATGGTGGAGCCCCGGCTCGCCGGCGTGGAGATCGACGGTGACGAGGAAGGTCTGCCCGAGATGCACGACCTCAAAGACAACGAGCGTAAAGGGCTACTCTGGGCGCTCTTGGTGATGGTGGGCGGACTGGTGCTGCTCGGCCTGTCGATTGCCTTTGACTGGCTTCCCTGGCGCGATGCCAACGGCGCGCTGGCAAGCTTTACGGCGCCGATCATGCGCTCGATCGTGGCCCTGATTTTCTTTCTGTTTCTTCTGCCTGGCGTGGTCTTTGGCTACGTCTCCGGCAGCTTCAAAAGCTCCAAGGACATGATCGAGGGCATGACGCAGGCCATGCACGCCATGGCGTACTACCTCGTCATCATGTTTTTTATCGCGCAGTTTGTTTATGCCTTCGGCGCGTCCAACCTGGGCACGCTGCTGGCGCTCCAGGGGGCGGAAGCGCTGAAGCAGCTCGACCAGTTTCCGTCGGTACTCATTGTTGGCATCGTCCTGTTGACCGCTTTCGTGAACCTGTTTGTCGGCTCCGCCAGCGGCAAATGGGGCCTGCTGTCACCGATCTTTGTACCCATGCTGATGACGCTGGGCATTTCCCCGGACCTGACGCAGGCCGCCTATCGGGTTGGCGACTCCAGCAGCAACATCATCACGCCGCTGATGCCTTACTTCCCGCTGGTGGTGGTGTACTGCCAGCGCTACGTCAAAAGCACCGGCATCGGCACGCTGGCCGCCATGATGCTGCCGTACTCGCTCTGGTTCATCTGTAGCTGGACGGTGTTTTTGCTGATCTATTACGCGTTGGGCCTGCCCCTCGGAATCCAGGCCAGCTACACATACCCAGCCGGCTGATGTCTCAGCCGCTGCCTGTTGTCGCAGACGTTGATCTGGATCGGTTCATGGGTGCCTGGTTTGTCCAGGCGCACATCGCGCCGCCGCTGACCGGCGGCGCGTTCAACGCGGTGGAGACGTATACGCGGGTGGGTGAAGCGCGGATTGACGCGCACTACCGCTACAACAAGGGCAGCCTCGACGGCGCTGAAAAGGTGATGTTGGCGAAAGGTTTCGTGACCGCCGGTACGGGAAACGCGATTTGGCGCATGCAGTTTCTCTGGCCGCTCAAGTCGGATTACCGCATCGGGTACCTGGACGACGACTATCGCGAAACGATCATCGTTCGGGAAAAGCGCGACTACGCGTGGATCATGACGCGCGATCAGCACATCAGCGAGGAGGCCTTGGCAAAGCTTAAGGAGCGAACCGAGGCCCTGGGCTACCGTCTGGACAAGCTGGAGATCATCCCGCACTCAGCACCGTAAGGACACTAGGCTGCGGCACCGCGCGACGCCAGCCAGATGACCACCGCATAGCGAGCCGCTTTGCCCGCGAAGACCAGCACCACAAACGGCAGCCAGCGCACGCGCAGGATCCCGGCGATCACGGTGAGCGCGTCGCCGCCGATAGGCGCCCAGGCCAGCAGCAGACTCCACTGGCCGTATTTCTGAAACCACTGTTCCGCTTTCTCAAACTGTTCAGGCTTCAGCCCCAGGAGTCGTCCGACGCGTTCGCGGGGCAGCAGCCGGCCCAGGATGGCGTTCAGCACGGCCCCCAGCGTGTTGCCGGCACTGGCGACGGCCCACAGCAGCAGCGGGGAGGCGCCGCCGAGCACTGCGCCTACCACCAGCACTTCCGAATAGAACGGCAAGATGGTTGCCGCAAGAAAGGCCGCGCCAAATACCGACAAATAGATCACGGCGGCGACGTCAGCGGGATGCCTGCGCAAGTGCGGGCCGCGGCGGCTGGAGCTCGGTTCTTCACGGTTGCGGGTTGAGATCGAGACTGATGACGAGCTTATATCACGCCCTTGGTGGCCAAACCGTTCATCTCGGCCGTGGGGTCTCAGCCCGACGAGCGCTTTGCGGCGGCTTTGTCTGAGTTACACTCAACGACCCGCCCCTAACCCGACGTCGTCACCTCATGATCCCACTGATCAGCGATACCGAAACCCAGCCAACCCCCGCCATGCGGGAAGTGATGGCCAGTGCCGAGGTCGGCGACGAGCAGAAGGGTGAAGACCCGACCGTGAATCGCCTGCTGGCGCAGACGGCTGCGCTGCTCGGTCAGGAAGCGGCGCTTTGGCTGCCCGGGGGAACGATGTGCAACATGATTGCGATCAAGGTTCACACCCGGCCCGGCGATGTCGTGTTTGCCGACACGATGTCGCATATTTTCCGCGCCGAGTCCGGTGGGGCCGCGATCACCTCGTCCGTGATGCTGGAGCCGGTCGACAGCGAGCGGGGGATCTTTACCGCCAAGCAGCTTGACGAGGCCCGCGCCCGGGCCCAGGCCTGTCCCGAACCCTACGCGGCGCCCCTTGGGCTGGTCTGCGTCGAGCAGACGCATAACTTTGGTGGCGGCTTTGTCTGGACCGAAGACCAGCTGACGTCAGTTGCCGGAGCCGCGAAGACCCTCGGTATGCCCATCCATATGGACGGGGCGCGACTGCTGAACGCGGCGGTGGCCAGCGGCGTGCCGGCCAGCCGATTCGGCGGGCTGATGGACAGCGTCTGGATCGACTTCACCAAAGGGCTTGGTGCACCGATCGGTGCGGTGCTCGCGGGCAACCAATCTTTTGTGGACCAGGCTCGACGGTATAAGCAGGCCTTTGGCGGCGCCATGCGTCAGGCGGGGATTGCCGCCGCCGGCTGCCTGCATGCGCTGGAACATCACGTCGAGCGGCTGGCTGAGGATCACCGTAACGCTCGAGTCCTAGCGCAGGCCCTGGCCGGGATGCCCGGGGTTGTCGTTACCAACCCCCAGCCGGAGACCAACATGGTGTTCTTTCGCGTCGACCCGGGCCTGATCAGCCACGGCGAGCTGATCGATACGCTGGCGCAACGGGGAGTGGCGTTGGGCGATGCAGGTGCAGAGATCCGGGCCGTGACGCACCTCGACGTAACGAGCGAAACTCTGGCTTTGGCCGTCGACAAGATCCGAGACGTTTTGACCGCCGCCGAGGCGAGGGTGGCCTGATGAAACTCAGCGACTTCACAACGTTAAGTTTTGACTGCTACGGCACGCTGATCGACTGGGAAACCGGCATGCTCGACGCGCTGATGCCGCTGACCTACCAGGTGTCGCCCGCGCCTGACCGAAACGACATTCTGGCGGCGCACGGTGAAGTGGAAACTCGGCAGCAGCAGGCTAACCCGACCATGGCCTACGCCGAGACGCTCGCCGTTGTGTATCGGCGTCTGGCTGAGCGTTGGCGAATTCCTGTCAGCTGGGACGAGTGTCTCGAGTACGGCCGCAGCGTCGGCCGTTGGGACCCCTTTCCCGACACCGTGGACGCGCTGGCCTATCTGGCTGAACACTATCAGCTCGTCATTTTGTCAAACGTCGACAATGATCTGTTTGCGGAGACGCAGAAAAAGCTAAGGGCGTCGTTTGATGCGGTGTTTACGGCGCAGGATATCGGCTCCTACAAGCCGGACCAGCGGAATTTCCAATACATGCTGGGTCACCTCGAGGCCATGGGAACTCGTCAGGACCAAATTCTGCACACGGCTCAGAGCCTGTATCACGACCACGAGCCGGCGGCGAAGCTGGGGCTCACGAGATGCTGGATCCACCGCCGTTTCGACAAGACCGGGCCCGGCGCGACGCCTGATCTCGATGACGCGCCGGCCCCGAATTTCACGTTCAACTCTCTGGCCGAGCTGGTGGACGCACACCGGGCCGAGATGGCGCAGCCGAATCCGGACTGAGCCCAGTTTTGCGGAATGTTGGGGTTAGCGGACAGCTAAGACCGATCCGGCCCCGATCGTTCCTGCCACGGTGCGGCATCAGCGCCAGAGAGGTCCAGGTCGCGGGTTAATCGCTCGAAGTCCGCCTCGCTAAGCGAGCCCGATCGGCGGGCGGCATCCAGCGCGCAGAGCGACAGGTGATCTCGGCTGACTTCAAAGAAGGTCCGCAGATCGCGGCGCGTGTCGCTGCGGCCATAACCGTCGGTACCCAGCGCGACAAACGGGCACTCCAGATAGGCCGCGATCGGCTCCACGACCGCTCTCACGTAGTCGGTTACCGCGACAACCGGCGCTGAACCCGCCAACTCCCGTTCCAGCGTGCTCGTCAGATCTTTGGGCCCGCCGTGCCGACGCTGTCGCGCCACTTCGGCCGCATCGCGAGCCACTTCGCTGGCTGAGGTGAGGCTGAATAGCTCAACGCGAATCCCGGCTTCCGCCAGCCAGCGAGCGCTGGCCAGCGCCTCGACAAAAATCGTCCCGCTGGCCACAACCCTCACCTGGGTTTCGCCTTCGGGTCCGAGGCGCGCATAGCGGTAAAGGCCGGAAATGACCTGCTCGGGAGACACGTCCTCCGGCATGGCGGGCTGCTCGACGTTCTCATTGCCGACGGTCAGGTAGTAGAACTCGTCGACGGTCTGCTCCAGCATGCGGCGCGCACCGTAATCGAAGATGGCGGCCACCTCGTAACCGAACGCCGGGTCGTAGGCCCGGCAGGCCGGTACGGTTGCCGCGATGAGCTGGCTGGTGCCGTCCTGGTGCTGCAGCCCTTCACCCGACAGGGTCGTGCGACCCGCCGTGGCGCCGATCAGAAAACCGCGTGCCCGCTGGTCGGCGGCGGCCCAGATGAGGTCCCCCACCCGCTGAAAGCCGAACACGCTGTAAAAAATATAAATCGGCAGGAGCGCCAGGTCATGGGTGCTGTAAGCGGTGGCCGCGGCGCTCCAGGAGGACAGCGCGCCAGCTTCGGTGATGCCCTCTTCGAGCAGCTGGCCGTCGCGCGACTCGCGGTACACCATCAGCGACTGCTGATCTTCCGGCTGATACTGCTGGCCGTCCGGTGAGTAGATGCCGATCTGCCGGAACAGACCCGCCATGCCGAAAGTGCGCGCTTCATCGGCGACAATCGGGACGATCTTGGGTCCGAGCTCCGGGTCTTTCAGCAGCTTGGACAGGTGCCGCACCAGGACGCTGGTCGTCGATACCGGACGTTTACTGCCGGCCAGCGCAAAGTCGGCGGTGGCCTTGAGCTCCGGCACCGGCAGCGGCACCGAGCGGCGGCGTCGCTGCGGCAGGAACCCGCCGAGGCTGCGGCGTCGCTCCATCAGGTATTCGTACTCGGCGGTACCCACTTCGGGGCGGTAAAAGGTCATGCTGGCCGCCTGGTCGTCGGTCAGGGGCAGATCGAAGCGATCCCGATAGGCCAGGAGGTCCTCCGAGCCCAGTTTCTTCTGCTGGTGGCTGGTCATCCTCGATTCGCCGACCGTGCCCATCCCAAAACCTTTCTTGGTCTTAGCCAGGATTACGGTCGGCTGGTCCGAGGGCAAGCGCGCCTGAGCCATGGCGGCAAAAAGTTTCTTCGGGTCGTGCCCGCCGCGGTGGAGCTGGTTGATCTCGTCGGGTGACAGGTGAGCGACCAGCTCGCGAAGTGCTGGATCGAGGGAGAAAAAGTGCTCGACGTTATACTGGCCGTCGTTGGCGCCCAGGGTTTGGTACTGACCGTCGACCGTGTTGGCAAAGTGTTTGGCCAGCACGTGGTCGGTGTCGGCGGCAAACAAGGTGTCCCAGTCTGAGCCCCACAGCACCTTGATCACCCGCCAGCCGGCGCCGGTAAACGTCGCCTCCAGCTCCTGAATGATCTGGCCGTTGCCGCGCACCGGTCCGTCCAGCCGCTGCAGGTTGCAGTTCACGATGAAGGTCACGTTGTCCAGCCGCTCCCGGGCGGCAATCGAGAGCCCGGCGAGTGACTCCGGTTCGTCCATTTCGCCGTCACCGAAGACGCCCCAGACGTGTCGTCCGGTGGTGTCAGCCAGGCCACGAGCATGCAGGTACCGCATGAAGCGCGCCTGGTAGATCGCCGCCAGCGGGCCGATGCCCATGGAGCCGGTGGGGAACTGCCAGTAGTCCGGCATCAGCCACGGATGGGGATACGCGCTCAGGCCCTGGCCGGCGGCCTCCCGGCGAAACTTGAGCAGCGTGTCCTCATCGAAACGTCGCTCGACAAACGAGCGTGCATAAATGCCCGGCGAGGAGTGCGGCTGATAGAACACCAGATCGCCGCCGCCGGCGGCTTCCGGGCCGCGGAAAAAATGATGGAAACCGGTCTCGAAGATTTCCGCTGCGGACGCATAGGTGGCGATATGCCCGCCGAGCTCAGCATGGGCCTTGTTGGCCCGACTGACCATACACAGCGCGTTCCACCGCATCATCGCGGTCAGCCGCTGCTCGATAGCAAGATCGCCGGGGTAGGGCGGCTGGTCGTGCAGGTCGATCGAGTTCAGGTAGGCAGAAAAACGCGCGGGCGGGCCGTCCACACCCTGCTCGCGGGCGTAGGCGTCCAGCGTGCCCATCAGAAAGCGGGCCCGCTCAGGTCCGGCGTGGCGGATAACCGACGCCAAAGAATCCAGCCAGTCCTGGGTCTCTTCCGGATCGGTATCGTCAGTATTTTCAAACAGCGGATCGAATTGTTTCACGGTATAACCTTGCTTGGGCGCAGAGCCCCAGGGTGTTGTAACGCTCCTCAGGTCCTCTGACAAACGAATTCTATGGATGATTCCATGCAGCAAAATCATGCCGAGTTGCTGCGATTGCCCCTACACTGACGCCGCGCTTAAGGAGACGTCCTCATGACCACCATCGATCGTCACTTTGTCCGGCTCGCCGAAGGCCTGGTGCACTACCGTGAGGCTGGCGCGGCTCAGCCCGGCTTGCCGATCCTGATGATGCACGCATCCCCCGCGAGCTCGGCGTTTCTCGAGCCGCTGATGATAGAGCTGGGCCAGACCCGTCGCGTGATTGCACCCGACACTCTGGGCAACGGCGACTCGGCCCCGCTGCTGCAGGACTCACCCGCGCTCTCGGACTACGCCGACAGCATGGCGCGGTTCCTTTCTGCGCTACATATTGATCGCTGTGACGTCTACGGAACGCATACGGGTTCCCACATCGGCGTTGAGCTGGCCCTGGCACAGCCCGAGCGGGTGGCTCACCTGGCGATGCATGGCATCGCGGTGCTCTCAGACGAGGAGCGCGAAGAATTTTTGACACACTACGCGCCGCCGCAGGCACCCGACGACATCGGGGGGCAGTTCAATTGGGCGTTTCACTACGTTCGGGACCAGATGATTTTCTATCCTCACTTCCGCAAGACGCCCGCCCATATTCGATTCGGTGGTCACCTCGAGCCTGAGTTTTTGCACACGCTGGTGGTTGGCCTGCTGAAAAACCTGACCCACTACCACAAGACCTATCACGCCGTGTTCCGCCACCCCATCATCGAGCAGCTGGCGCTGCTGGAAGTACCCGCCTGCCTGCTGACCCACGCTGAGGATCCGCTGCGGGATGCAACCGAGACCGTCTCCGCGCGGGTGTCGCGGGTTGAGGTGCTGGACCTGTTGGACCCAACGCCGGGCACCGAGGCGCAGACGCTGCTGCGCTGGCTGGCATAAAAAAACGCCGCGAGCGGTTAAGCTCGCGGCGCCTACTGCTGCGGCACTTGCCAGTGCCTCCTCCTAGTATCGCCAGCGCCTCCTCTAAGGCGGCGTGGCAGGAGCGGGGTGATGCTCCGCCACGCCTTGTTTGGTGCACGAGTGCACCGATAATCAGTCGTCGTTGAGCTCCAGGCCGTTGCCGCGGTGCTGATACAGCGCGTTGGCGTTGACCACGTTGTTGGCCCAAAGGTAGCCATTGGCCCAGAGGTAGCCGTTGGCCCAGAGATAGCCGTTAGCCCAGAGGTAGCCATTGGCCCAGAGATAGCCGTTAGCCCACAGGTAGCCGTTGGCCCAGAGGTAACCGTCGGACCAGACGTAGCCGTCAGAGGCGGAGTAGCCGTTGGCCCAGAGGTATCCGTTGGCCCACAGGTAGCCGTTGCCCCAGACCTCGTCACCCCACAGCAGGGCGGTGTCCTGAACGGTGATCACCTCACCCTCGTCAGAGCGGCCCATCTTGGGTGACAGCGCGTCACCGAACACAAACCCGCCTTCGTTCAGGGCCGCCTGCACGTCCAGCACTCCAGCGCCGGCGTAAGTCGGGTCCTCATTCACCTTGCGGGCTGAGCGCATCAGGCGAGCTTTGACGGTCGCCGGCTCCAGGCTGGGGTCTTGCGACAGCATCAGGGCAGCGGCGCCGGAGACGGCTGCGGCCGCCATGCTGGTGCCAGAGAGCTCCATGTAGTTGTCGTCGCAGTCCGAGCATCCCTCGAGGCGCTCCGACAGGTCGGACGTCAGCTTGTCGCCGAGGCTGACCGAGGCTACCCACTTGTTGCCGGGAGCCACCAGATCGGGCTTCAGAAAGTGGTCGATAGCCGTCGGGCCTCGCGACGAATAGGTTGAGGTGTAGTCGTCACCGAAGCTGGTGGTGCCGTTATCCGTAATGGATCCCACGGTGATCACCTTCGGGGAGTTACCCGGGCTGGTAATCGTGAAGTGACCCTCGCGGCCGAAGTTGCCCGCGGAGACCACCACGGTGATGCCGGCGTCCCAGACGCGCTCCACGGCTTGAACCAGCGGATCGGTTTCCGCCGATTCGGTGATCGGCTTGCCGAGCGACAGATTGACGACGCGAATGTTGCGGTCGTCAGCGTTTTCGAGCACCCATTCCAGCCCCGAGATCACCTCTGCAACGGTTCCTCGGCCAGTGCTGTCCAGCACGCGCACCGGATGGATCTTGGCGCCGGGCGCAACACCCTTGAAGTCTTGGCTGGGCGCGTAGTCACCTTTGCCGCTGATCACGCCAGCGACGTGGGTCCCGTGTCCAAAACCATCGTGCTGCGAGCTGCTGGCGACGTCTACGTCAACCGAGACGTTGTCCAGATCGAAGCTTTGACCTGGCACCATGTTCCAGGCGCTGAAGCCGAACTGGACGTAGTGCTCGCCGGCGAACTGCGAAGCGTCGACCACGTGGGTCGTCCAGTCGCTGTTGCCCTGGGGATAGACGCGGTCCAGCGGCGTCCAGCCGTGTTGGTTGGACCAGCCCCAGATGTCGACGCCAGCCTGATTGTTGCTGCCGCTCGGTGCGGTGCCGCGCCAGTCGAAGCGCAGCGTTACAGACTGCACGCCGCTCAGGTTGACCGCGCGCTTGAGCGCGTTCCAGTCGGGTGAATGGCCCAGGCGTGCAAAAAACCCGCCGTTGCCGTCACTGACCAGACGGACATCGCCACGATTGTGATGGTTGTCGTCCTGGTCTTCTTCCCAAGGATATGACCAGTTCATGACGCCGTCCTGGTTGCTGTAGGAGCGGTTGTCGAAGCGATCGGAAAAGCCACCGCTTAGCTGAGTGGACACCACGGCCACGTTGTCGATCTCGACGTACTGGCCGTCAAAGCCGTTAAAACCAAAACCGATGTTGGTTTCTTCGGCAATGTAGGGGGTCAGGTCGACTTCCGCGTTGGTGAAGTCGGTGCTCTTATCGATCGGAAACTGGTAGATCACCGACCAGCCGGCGTTTGCCGACCACTGCCAGACGTCGAGCATGCCGTCTCGGGCACCATCGGGATGATGAGCGCGCCAGTCAAAACTGAGATAGGCGGTGCGCGCGCCGTCCAGGTTCACCAGGCGGCTCAGGGTGGTATAGCCATCGTCGACCTTAAGCCGCGCGACGTAGTCGTGATCCGGATCGTAGACCAGGCGCACGTCGCCGCTGTGCGGACTGTTGTCATCATGATCCTCATTCCACCGCCAGTTGAACAGCGCGTCACCTTCGTTGGCCTCGTAGCCGTTGCTGGCGAAGCTGTCGAAGCGCTGCAGGGCGTTGGTGGCCGGAATAATCTCTACCGGATCCTCCACGTCAAGGTCGCTGTGCTGCGCGACGCCCGAGTCCAAGACCGCTACCCCAAAATTGCTGGCGGGGAACGCGTTAGGACTGGACGCTGAAGGCAGGTTGACGGTAGCGCGAGCGCTGCGCGACATGGCTGCCACCGCATCGTTGGCGCTAAAGCCGATCACTTCATTGCTGGCCAGCAGCAGCTCTTCGGTTTGCGTCGGCAGTCGGACCTCAACCATGTTCAGCGTGCCAAACTGGCGAATGATCTCGCCGCCGAGATCGTTGACCTGACGGGCGATGGCGTCGAAAGAGTCTGCCTGGTAGGAAACCACCAGCTCCGCCTGCTCCGGCTGCGAAACCGCGTGAAACTGGCCGGCCGGCGGCGCTGGAATGGCCGGGACGCTGGGCCGCTCAGGTGCCGCAACCATCGGCGCCGTGAATTCGACCGGGCTCACGATCAATAACGAAGCCGGCCGCTCGGTTGCCGTCTTGGTCGAAGCCTCAACGGCAGCGCTAAGGGCCGTTTGCTGGGTAGCCACCGGACCTGGGGTCTGCAGCTGCTTGGCGGCGGCGATGGTGGTCCGCGGGCCAGGGGCTTCTTCGGACTGTGGCTTAAGCGCCTGGTAGGCGACCGAGAGCGCAACGGCTGCGGTGGCGGTGACCAGATAACGATTCATGACTGACTTCCTGTCGGTGTTGATGATGTCCGACATGTCGCAAGGCCTGTGCCAACAATGCATCTGCTGGGCAGAAACGAAAAAAATCAATCAAAAACAACGGTTTTCGTAGCCCTCAGAATCGATTGAGCAACGAGGACAAAAAGTGGTGGGGGGTTAATTTCGGCGGTTTGCACGCAAAAAGCGGCGGATGCCCAAAAATGTGGTGCCTCAGCAGGGGCTCGTTTAAAGATATCCTTTTGGAGGGTTGGCGATGTGAGTGCGGCCGCGTGGCAGGGCTCAGGGGGCGGCGCCGGCACCGGCAAACGGGTTTTCTCGGTCCTCAAACCCGTCACCGAAGAGGACGCTTCGTCGAGACACCTCGAAGTTAACCTCTGCGCCGTTCAGCAGATCGATAGAATCGACCACTGTCGTAGGTGCCGTCCAGGCCGTTGAGATCACGTTGAGCGTCATCTGATCAAAGTCTGTGACGAGTATCCGATATGCGCCATCCGTGGGTGAGGAGAAACCCGCCGAGTTGTCCTCGCCAAGGATAAAAACACCGCCGACCGGGTTCCCGCTACCCGCTTCGGTCACCGTTCCCCGGATCAGCAACGCCGGCGAGCAGACCACCGCGTCCGGCTGCAGCGCGTTAATCTCGTAGCGAATGAGGGCTGCCGGCGAAACGGTCGGGTCCTCGCAGTTTCGCAAACGGACAAAGCTGTCGATGATCGGCGGAATCACCAGTCGCTCGCGTGTCGCGCAGGAGCCGAAAGTCTCGGTTGGCTGCGCCATCGGATCAGCCAGCGCGGCCTGCGGGTAGTACTCAATGATGGGCGCAAAACGGGGATCGTCAGAGGAAACGACCAGCGCAGCGTTGCCGGTTTCGCCCCAGTAGTTGGGGATATCGCAGGGGACGCCGCCGTACAGCCAGTCTTCGTCATCCGGTACGTGAAAGGTGCGAAAGCTCCCGGCCGGCCCGTTTTGACCGAGGTCGGCCCGGCTGGGTAAATTGTCGTTTTCGAATGGGTCAGCCCCGTCAGCGCTCAGTCTGGGCGGTGGTCCCTGCAGGCCGCTGAAATTCTGAAAAAGCTGAATCCGGGCCCATCGACCCAGCGGGTCTTGGGCGCCGCCGGTCACCTGATCGTCGAGAAAAAAGTTCAGCAGCTGATCGGCGTCGGGCAGGGCGTCTTGCGCGTTATCGATCACAAAAAGTTTGAATTCGGCGTCCAGCCGGATTCTAACGAGGTTGTCGATCCGCTCCACGACCAGCGACTGCCATGCGCCCTCGGCCAGATCTGATTGACCGCTGCTGGTGAACGGGAAGAAGCTGAGTTCCCCGTTGTTGGCATAGATGCCGTTGTCCGATTTCAGGTTCTTGAAATCGAGTAGCTTGCGGAACCCCTGAGTGTCGTCCAGCCGCAGCAGGGCGGAAAGCACAAAATTGCCGGCGGGGATGAGTACTGAGGTCGGTAAGGCAACCCCGCCTGCCATATCGTGGGTGGGTACCAGACGGCCATCGATGAGCTCATCGATGGTGCTGCCGAGGCTGGGGCCCGACAGCGGAGGCACGTCGTCGCCGCTACCCTGGCCGCCGTTGCCAGCCTGATAGTCCGCGATCCGGTTTGGCGTTGGATTCAGAAAGCGGGCGACAAAAGCAACGTCCCCGGGACCGGACGCCAATGACAGCGACCCCGACTCTGGCGCTGCGCAGTTGCTGTCCAGGATCGGTTGGCCGGCCGGATAATCATCGTCGCCCGACGCGGCACTGACCACCGTGGTGGCGCATTCGCTGAACACGGCAAACACCGGTTGATCGAACGGCAGCTCCAGCGGATCGATGCCATAGTCGCACGCCTGGCCCGGCCCACCGTCGCCGCGGCAGACTCGGAGCGTTGCGCTGGCAAGCGCTCCTTCGCCAGACGTGGCCTGGGACGCGCTCGGCAGCTGAGCGAAGAAATGAATCAGCGCCGGCGCCTGGGCGTCCGTCGCTATCCTCAGCGCAATGCCGTTCAGATAGGCCTGCCCGTTAAGCCCTAGCGGCGGGAATTGCTTGGACGGGAGGATGCGGTCGTCTGGCGTTACGCCGGGGCTGGACGGTACCAACACCTGTCCCCGAAACTGCGCCGAACCGTTTTCCTGAATGGTGCCAATCTCATAGCTGGCAGCAGGTCCCGACAGGAACAGCAGCGTACACACCAGCCCAACAAAACGCTTCTTCAAGCGACCACTCCCCTAAACCTGCCGCCCAAGCTAACGCGTATGGGGGCTGAGGCAAAGCTCAGGTGACATCGTGTGTAGGACCGAACCGGGCCTTGGCCTCAATCTCGCCAAGGCCGGAATAAAGGAACCGCCGATTCCGTGCGTTAATGCGCGCAGATTTTGTGGCTGCCGGTCGACGCTTTCAAACTGCCCTTGCGGGAGAATATGGTGGCACGGCGTCGATTCCTGCTGCTCGTCCTGACGCTGGTTAAGTTGCCAGCCGTCAGCCATGACCCGCTTCTGCGGGTGACCTTTCTACTTAGCTAGCCTTTCGCAAGCAACGCTAGTTCGGCCTGTAGCGCCAGCTCCAGCCGCTCGACGTCCGCGGCGTTGTTATAAAAGTGCGGCGCCACCCGGATATTGTTGTCCCGCTCAGTGAGGATTACGTCACGGGCCTCGAGGCGCTCTACGAGAGTCGGCGCGTCGGTTGAGCGGATGGCGAGCATGGCGCCATGTTGATCGCTCGGGGTCACAAGATGCCAGCCGTTGCGGTCGACCATCTCCTTGAGCAGGCCTGTTACCGCCGTGATGTTGGCCTCCACCGTTTCCATACCCACATCCAGCAGCAGCCTGAGCCCGGCCTCTGCCGCAAACAGGCCCACGGCGTTTGGCGTGCCCGCCTCAAAGCGCCGCGCCGTGTCGTGCGGCTCGTGGTGGTAGATGTCCATCGCGTAGGGATTGGACTGCGCGAACCAGCCGGTGGCTACCGGCTGCAGCCCGTTTCCTCGGGCGTCCCGGACATACATGAAGCCAGTGCCCGCGCCGGCCAGGAGGTACTTGGTACAGCCGCCGACCAGAAAGTCTGCGCCGGACGCGCTGACGTCATAGGCGCGTGTCCCGATCGCCTGGTAGGCATCGACAAGCACCAGGGCGCCCCGGGCATGTGCCAGTTTAATGATGGGTTCGATATCGGTCCAAACGCCGTTGCGGTAGCAGACCAGCGGGACCTGGACCAGAAGCGTCTGCTCGTTGATCAGTTCATCGAACCGCGCCATGTTCAGCGTTGTGCCGGAATTGTCAGCCTCCACCCGCTTCACCTTTGCGCCGCGCCCTTCCTGCGCCAGCAGGATCTGGGCGGTAGTCGGAAAATCGAAGTCGGTCGTTACGATATCCCGGCGGGGGCCGTCGAAATCAAACGCCGACAGCAGCGTATTGAGCGACTGACTGACCGACGTTGAGATCGACACGTCGTCCGGGTCACAACAAAGCAGCTCACCCAGCATCTGACGGGTGCTCTCAGCTTTGTCGACGTAGATATCCCAGCGCGCCCCCTGCGCGTGGCGGATATTCATATATTCCTGAAGTGCCGCCTCAACCTCAACGGAGAGCGGTCCGTAGGAACACGCGTTGAAGTAGGTTTTGCTGGCGAGGATCGGGAAATGGGCGCGCAGTGCGTCCACGGCGTCGGCCGGTGCCGCGGCCAGAGAGCTAGCTGGTGATGGTGTCATAAACAGAACCCGCAACAATCGAAAACAGGGCGATGGGAATAAGGTAGCGCATCCAGAGAAACAGGACGTGATGACGCCGCCCTGGCTGACCGCTGCCGAAGATCTCGGCCAGCGCTTCGGCGCGTGTGTACGACCAGGTGATCGCGATGACGGCCAGCAGGCCCCCGGTTACCATGAACCACGAGCCGATGATCAGATCGAGCGGGCCGATGATCTCGGGACGCCAGGCTGGCCAGGCGATGAGCACCGTCTCCGCCAGCCCGATCAGGATCAACAGCCGCGCCCGACCGAGCCGCCCGCCGATGCGCTGCTCGCCGAGCGATACGGTAACAACCTGAAACACCGCGATAACCGACAGGAAAGCCACTAGCGACAGCGCGAGCAGCAGCAGCGTCCCCACCCAGCGGCCGTTGTCCATCTGCGCCAGCAGGGTAGGTACCGTGTCAAAAAGCAGGGTCGGGCCTGAGTCGAGCGGCAGGCCGAACACCATGATGGTCGGTACGATGAACACCGCGGCAAGCACGGAGGCTGAGGTGTCGCCGGCGGCGGCGATCAGCGCCAGCGACCCGACCTTCTCTTTCTCGCTGATGAATTTCCCGTAGACCATGGCGAAGGTGGCGCCAAGCCCTAACGAGAAGAAGCACTGGCCCAGCGCCGCCGACAGTTCCCGGATGCCGATCTGGGAGAAGTCGGGTCGCATGAACTCTGCTACGGCTTCCCTGGCGCCTGGCAACGTCAGCGCCACGTAGCCGAGATAGACCGCGACCAGGAAGAAAAAGGGCACAAACGTGTCGCTGACCCGCTCGATGCCGCCCTTCAGGCCTCGCCAGATTACGAACAGCGCGGCCCAGAGGACCGCAACCGCCACGAGATACTGCTGTCCCTCGCTCGACAGGCTCGCGGCGAAGTCCCCAAGGTTGCCTTCGCTAAAGCCGTAGCTCATCGAAAACCAGGCGCTGTAAAAGACGTTGGCCACCACCAGCGTGTAATAAGAGCCGGCGACAAAAACCGAGGCCACCAGCACGTAGCCGAGGAACCGGCCAAACGGGCCAAAGCTCTCCGTCAGCACCGTGATCGTTGCGCCCCGCTTGCTGCGAGCCAGCGCCAGTTCACACATCATGGCCGGGACCGCAATCACCACCATCAGCACAACAAACACGAGCAGAAACGCGCTGCCCCCGTTGGTGCCCATCATGTAAGGAAAGCGCCACACGTTGCCCAGACCCAGCGCCACGCCAAGCAGCGTCATGACGGTCGTGAGAAAAGAAGAGAAGCGGGCTTTTTCCGGTTTTTCCTGCATGCCTTTTATCTGTGGTCTGGGTCTGAAGCGATGCGGCGGGCGGGTAGGGGTGATTAAGAACCCCTGCGGTGAGCGCGGCGCAGAGCGCGCATGGTAGCAGGCCGCGGAGGGTGATGGGTCGGTGCGCAGTCGTTTTCCGAGGGTTTTCCGCGCCAGCCAATCCGCGTATTCTGGAGCGCTGTTATACCCGAGGTACCCGTCGTGGGACAGACGTCGACAGCACCACAGAAACGCGTCGAGGACGACCCGCTCACCGCTGAGCTGCCGGCGATCGCTGACGTCAAGCCGAGCTACCAGGAGCTTCGCAAAGGGCGGAAGTATTTCTGGTGTGCGTGCGGTCTGTCGAAGCGGCAGCCGTTCTGCGATGGATCACACAAGGGCACGGGCATCGAGCCGGTGGTTTACGAGGGTCAGCGCGACGGCGAAGAAGTGCTGTTCTGCAACTGCAAGAAAACGCAAGATGGCCCCCACTGCGACGGCAGCCACAATGCCATTCCCGGCGCTTATCTGCTCGATGATCCGGACAGCCCCGAAAATCTTGCTATCCCGCTGCGCCGCTTCAACGACGCAACGTCAGCCTCGGCGCTGGACGACAACTGCTACGTTTTTTCCACCTCCCGCGCGGACCGGGTCAAGGCCACGGGCTTAAGCTACTGCCGGGTGATCTCGCCGGACCAGGGCGCCATCTACCAGTCTCAGTTTCACGCGCTGGCCGACCAGCGCACCGACTTCCTCAGCTTTGGTGATCGGCACGTCGTGCTGTTCGTTTCGGCTGGTCGCGGCACGATCAACATCGGCGGAAAACTGATGGATATCGAGGCCGACAGCGGCGTCTATATCCGCCCCGGAGAAGATTTTCAGCTGCATCCAGAGACCCAGCTGGAGGTGTACATCTCCGCCTGCCCGGCCGCCGATGAGCCGCAGTTTTCTCCGACTCAGGCGTCGGTGTTTGACGCTGATCAACCTCAACGTCGGGTGCCGGTCGACGCCGGGAAGCGCAATGAGATGGGGTCGCGCTATTTCCAGATGCTGGTCGACAAAACGATTGGTTCAGATGTCGCTACCCAGTTCATCGGCCACATCCCCGAGTCCAAGGCAGCTCCGCACCGGCACCTCTATGAAGAGGCGCTGATCATTCTGCGGGGTGAGGGAATGATGTGGACCCAAACCGGGCGGGCCCCGGTGGAGGCCGGCGACGTCATTTTTCTACCGGCGAAGTGTGAGCACTCGCTGCAGGCAACCAACGCTGCCGGGATGGACGTTGTCGGGGTGATCTATCCCGGGGACAATCCTTCAATTAACTACTAACCGTCGGCCGGGAACGCCGGGGGCACCGTCCAGGGAAACTCGCTATGAAGTGGCCAGCCAACCGAATCGCCGAGAGCACGCCGTCCAGTTTTGGCATGTATCAAAAAGCTCGTCAGCCAAAATACGCCGGCGTCGATCTGATTCATCTCGAGGTCGGCAAGCCGAATTTCGACACGCCAACCCACATTAAGGAGGCCGCCAAGAAGGCCCTGGACGACGGTGTGGTCCACTATGGGGAGTTTCCCGGCGAGACGGTGCTGCGCGAGGCGATTGCCGATCGCCTGCGAAATGAGAAAAAGCTTGATGTCGACCCGGGCCAGATCATCGTCACCAATGGCCTCACCCACGCGTCGTTCGCGGTGTTTTTTGCGGCGATTGATCCCGGTGACGAAGCCATTATTCTGGAACCCTACTATCCGCAGCACATCAGCAAGATCGAGCTTGCCGGCGGCGTGCCGGTGTTTGCCCCGCTGGACCGGGAAAACGGATATATCATCGACGCTGCGGCCATCGAGGCCAGGATCACGCCGCGCACGCGCATGATCTTACTGGTGAATCCATCGAATCCGACCGGCCGGGTGTACACCCGGGAGGAGCTGCAGTCGGTTGCTGATCTGGCCCGTAAGCATGATCTGCTGGTGCTGAGCGACGAGGTTTATGAGGAAATTGTGTTCGACGACGTCGAGCACGTCAGCATCGCCTCGCTGCCCGGCATGGCTGAGCGGACCTTCAGCCTGTTTGCCTTCACCAAGTCTCACGCCATGGACGGGTGGCGCCTTGGCTACATCGCCGCCGACCCCAGGTTTATTCCGGCGCTGCTGCAGATCACCATCGCGGACGTGACCCACGTGAACGTTTTCTCCCAGTACGGTGCCCTGGCGGCGCTGACCGGCGACCCGGCGCCGCGCGCCGCGATTCATGCCGAGGACACGCGGCGCCGAGATCTGACGGTTGCCGGCCTCAACGCGCTGGCGGGTGTCGAGTGCCGCGCACCGGAGGGGTCGGTTTATGCGTTTCCCGACATCCGAGGCACGGGCATGTCCTCACAGGATTTTGCCGACGAGATGCTCGACCATGCGCACGTCGTGGTTGAGTCCGGGACGTTTTACGGTCCGATGGGGGAAGGGCACGTACGCCTGTGCTTTGGGTCCGAGCCCTATGAGCGCATCGAGGAAGCGCTCGACCGAATGGCAAAATACCTCAACGGCGGTTTAGCGCGAGTTAGAGCAGGCGGTTAGGGCCACCTGGCGGTCAGCCGTCGCCGTACTCCACCAGCTCGATGGGATATCCGTCGGGGTCGTGCACAAAAGCCAGCCGCATGCCCGCGCGAACGATCGTGATCTGAGCTTCGCCTTCCGGCCCGACGACGCCGGCTTGGGTCAGCCGTTCCGTCAGCGCCTCCAGATCGTCCACGACCAGCGTTAGAAACGTATCAGCCAACCGTGAGCATTGCTCTGACCGCGAGGCAGCCTGATCTGAGGCTCGGCCGGACCGTTTCAGCAGCTTGACCACCGTGCCGCAGGGGGCGGTGAAGCGACTGATGGTGAAACCCTCATTCGCCACGCCGGTTCGTTTTCCAACGTCAGCGCCGATGAAAATTTCCCTCTGTGGTTCCAGGCCGAGCTGGTCGCCGTAAAAGGCCTTCGATGCGTCCAGATCGCTGACGACGATGCCGAGCTCCAGGGGCTTAAGGATCCGGGGTGCGCCGCTCATCCGGTTCTGGCGAAATCGGGCTTGCGCCGTTCCAGGAAAGCATCGATACCCTCGCGCGCGGCGGCGGTCATCCCGGTGTCCCCAAACGCGTGATAGCCAATTTCCAGGGCGTCGTTCAGGCTGCTGGCTGCCGCCGCCTTCGTGATGGCCCTGGCCATGATCTGAGCCACCTCGGCGCTGAAGCCGGTCTCTGCGCTGACGGTCCCAACAGCCACGGGCGCATCCAAGGACGGTTTGCCCTGTTCCTTGATGGTCGTTGCTGCGGCCAGCGCCTGGTCAAATAGATCGCTCGGCGTGCTGGCCAGCGACCTCACAATGCCCAGTTCTTGAGCGTTGCCGGCTGACAGGCGTTCGGCCTGCATGATCATGGTGTGGAAGGTGGCGGCAGCCGCCGGGTGCCGCCGATAGGGTACGGCCAGCGCGCCGATGCCCGGGGCGATGCCCAGCGAAATCTCGGGAAACTGCAGATATGCGGAATCTATCATCACCATGGCGTCGCAGCGCAGCGCCAGCTCAAGTCCGCCGCCGAGGGCAAAACCGTTGAGTGCGGCAACAATCGGCTTGCTGCAGGTATCCATGCGCAGCAGCAGGCGGGAGCAGGCGCGGGCGTATTCCACGCAGGCATCGTGGTCGCCGAGCAGCTGGGGAAACCGCCCGATGTCGGCGCCGGAACAAAACGCCTGCGTCCCGTAGCCGGTGATGATGATCGCGTTGATCGCCGGGTCCGCTTCTGCCCGCTCGAGCTCGACCAGGATTTCGTCGGTCATCTCGTCGTGCAGTGCGTTGAGCGCGTCGGGCCGGCGCAGCGTAATCAAGGCGGCATCGCGATAGCGGTCTACGCCAATAAAGCGCCGTGCTCTCATGGCCGTCTCGAGCGCTGAATCACCGCGCGGCATCGCCGGTTTCCATTGGGCAAATTCGTCGGCGATGCGCGTGACTTCCTCGCCGCCGAGCTGCCGCATCATGGCAAGCGGGCCATCGCGGAAGCCAAAGGCGAGGCGACATCCCAGGTCCAGGTCTTCGGGGGCACCGATGTTGCGGCTCAATATGTCGGCGCTCTGGGAATACAGAATGCCGAGCAGGCGATCGCTAATCCGGCGGGCCAGCACCGGGTCCACCTCGATGGGCCCCGCCGGCGGCACCGTCTCCCATCGCGGATCTGACTCGAAAACTGCAGCGGGTGTGTAGTGGTCGCCTTCCTCTTCCTGCTGCAGACGGTTTGTCTCGATGATGATCGGATTGCCGTTGGCAAGGTTTAGCACGTGAAACGGACCGGCGTGAACGTACGCCATCGCCACGCTGTCAATCTGCGAGGGCGTTGCCTCGTCCAGCAGCAGCGCCGCCTCGTTGCACCAGTTGTCGAAGATCCGGTCGAGCATGAAGCAGACGTCGTCGGACGTCATCATCGGCGTCTTGCCGGTGGCGTAGAAGATCCAGCGCAGCGCAGTGATCACTGCTGGATCAGCCCCGTGCCAGTCGATCACTTCGACCGCGGGGTTCTTGAAGGCCGGGGCAAAAAAGTGAGTCACCGTGGCCCGCTCGGGATGGTCGAGGTGGGAGAACATCCGCTCCGCCGGCAGCGAGCTGGTGTTCGAGGTGATCATAGCGTCAGGCTCAACCACCGCCTCGATGTCAGAAAAGATCCGGCGCTTCAGCTCCAGGTTTTCCGTGGCGGCTTCGATCACCCAATCGCACCCGGCTAGCGCGGCGTAGTCGGTGCTGGCGGTTAGGTGTTTGACGACGTCCTCGACCTGCGCAGGGCTAAGCTTACGCCGGTCCAGGCCCTTTTGCGCGTACGCCTCGATGCGTTCGATCGCCCGGCCCAGGGCGTCCTCGACCACGTCGATCATGATGAGCTCGAGCCCGGGAATGGCACTCTTGAGGTAATAGCCGATATCCGGACCGATCGTGCCGCAGCCGATAATCCCGACACGGCGGGGCATCTTTTCCGGAGCCGGGGACAGGGCCGGGTTGAAAGGGTAGCTAACGGACATGGCGTGCGGGACTCTCTCGTGATTGGGGTGGCCGCCAAAACCGGCGAAGCGTTAAGGACGTTACCGAGCAGCGGCCAGGGGCTTTCCGCGAGCACGTTTCATTGTTTGCTCACCGCGAATATTTTAGTCTTAAAGTATGTCCCAGATCTATGTGCCCTACGGGGCTTACTGGTCCACGCCCTTCAGCCGTTGGCAGATGAGTTTGTCGGGGATCCACTCATTTGAGCTGGCTGCGCAGGCGGCCCGCATGGCTGCGGAGAGTCGAAAGCTGCCGCTGGAAAAGCTCGACTTTGGCGTGCTGGGTATGACGGTACCGCAGCAGGGCGCCTTCTACGGCTTGCCGTGGCTGGCCGCGGAAATTGGCGCGCCGCAGCTGGCGGGTCCAACCATCAGTCAGGCCTGCGCCACCAGCGCCCGAATCCTGGCCGAAGCGGCCGGCGCGGTGCGTGCCGAGGAGGCCACCGCGTCGCTCGCCATCGCCACCGATCGCGTGTCCAACGGCCCGCACATCTACTATCCGGACCCCAGCGGCATGGGTGGCGCCGGGAAGCAGGAAGTGTGGGTGCTCGACAACTTTAAGAAAGACCCCTGGGCCGACTGCGCGATGGTGGAAACCGCTGAAAACGTCGCCGCAGAGTTCAAGATCACCACCGCGGAACAGAATGACGTGCTGGTGCTGCGCTCCGAGCAGTATCAGCAGGCGCTGGCGGATGACCGGGCTTTTCAGCGTCGGTATATGGTCGAGCCCATCGAGCTCGTCGACCGCCGGGGACGCGTTAGAGCGAGCTGCAGCGGCGACGAAGGCATTCGCCCCGTGGAGCGGGCTGCGATTGAGAAGCTCAAGCCGGCGCTGCCTGACGGCACGGTCACCTTCGCCACCCAAACTCATCCCGCGGACGGCGCGGCGGGTATGGTCGTGACCAGCGAACAGGCGGCGGCAGATTTTTCTCAGGATCCGGCGGTGAAGATTCAGCTTGTCAGCTTCGGGCAGCACCGGGAGCGCAAGGCCTATATGCCCGCCGCTCCCATCGGTGCCAGCCGAAAGGCATTGGCGGCGGCGGGGATCGGCATCGAGCAGGTCGCGGCGATCAAGTCGCACAATCCGTTTGCGGTCAACGACATCGCTTTTGCGCGGGCGTTTGAGGTTAGCGTGGAGCAGCTCAACAACTACGGCTGCTCGCTGATCTGGGGACATCCCCAGGGTCCAACCGGTCTTCGCGCTATCATCGAGCTGATCGAGGAGCTGGTGATTGTCGGCGGCGGCTACGGGCTGTTCCAGGGTTGCGCCGCGGGCGATACGGCGATGGCCGTTGTGATCAAGGTAGGTTAGGCCGCACGCCACGTCACCGGTCGGCGAGATGCGAGGAGGTTCATGCAGGCTGTTTCCCTAAGGGACCGCTACGAGCAGCAGGAAGGGATGGTGTTTCTCAATCCCATGCAGGCGCTTGTGCGGCTCGCGCTGACGCAGGCTCAGCTCGACGCTGCCGCGGGTCGAAACACCGCGGGCTTCATCTCAGGCTACCGCGGCTCGCCGCTCGGCGGGCTCGACAAGGCGCTGTGGTCTGAAGCGGAGCTGCTCGACAAGTCGCGAATCAGCTTCATGCCCGGCCTCAATGAAGATCTTGCCGCCACCGCCGTCTGGGGTTCACAGCTGGCAGGCATCGACCCCAAGCGCAACGTCGACGGCGTTTTTGGTCTCTGGTACGGGAAGGGGCCGGGCGTTGATCGCTCCATGGATGCGCTCAAGCACGCCAGCATGGCGGGCACGAGTCGCTTCGGTGGCGTGCTGGCTGTCGCAGGGGATGATCACGGCGCGTTCTCGTCTTCGCTGGCCCACCAGTCAGACCACATGTTTATCGGTGCGGGGATGCCGACGCTGTATCCGGCGACGCTGGAAGAACTGATCGACTTCGGTATCCGGGGCTGGGCCTTGTCGCGTTTTACCGGCTGCTGGGTTGGGATCAAGCTGGTTTCGGAGGTTGCCGAGACCTCACGGATTACGCCCGTTGGACTCGAGCGCCATCAGGTCCGGCTGCCGCCTTTCGAGCCCGACGGAGAGGTGCGCTGGCCCGATCCGCCGGTGCAGATGGAGCGGCGTCTGCTGGAAATTCGGCACCCGGCCGTGCAGCAGTTCAGCGCGCTCAACAGCTTTGACCGCGAGCTGTGGCGCAGCGGAGACAGCCGCCTGGGTATTGTGGCTCCTGGCAAAAGCTGGCTGGACGTGCGCGAGGCGCTGGCGCTGCTCGGCATCGGCGAGGCCGAAGCCGGCAAAGCGGGGCTGGCGCTGTATAAACCTGGCCTGATCTGGCCGCTGGACACCGCGCGGCTGCGGGCGTTTGCGCTGGGGCTCCATGAGCTGCTGATCGTTGAAGAAAAGCGTCCGGTGATCGAGGATCAGGTGACCCGGCTGCTGTACGGTAAGGCCGACGCGCCAGGCATCGTCGGCAAGCGGGACGCGGAGGATCAGCCTGTAATTCGGGAGGCGGGTGATCTCCAGGCGGGTGAGCTGGCAATCGCGATCGGCGACTGGCTCGCGGGAAAGGGTGCGCTCAGCGAGCGGGCCCATACCCGCCTCGCTGAGCTTCGTGCTCGTGCGCAGCCCCGCGAGCAGGAGATTCCCGCGCCTGCGCCACGGAAGCCCTTTTACTGTTCCGGGTGTCCGCACAATACCTCGACCCGCGTCCCCGAAGGTTCCCAGGCCATGGCGGGCATTGGTTGTCACGGCATGGCCTCCTGGATTCCGAGCCGGTCGATTGTGTCGATGACACACATGGGTGGTGAAGGCATGCACTGGCTGGGTCGTGCGCCTTTTACGAGCGAGCCACATATTTTTCAGAACGTCGGCGACGGGACCTATGCCCATTCCGCCTCGCTGAATATTCGCGCCGCCGTTGCCGCCCGTGCCACCATGACCTTTAAGATTCTCTACAACGAGGCGGTGGCGATGACCGGCGGCCAGCCGGTGGAGGGTGGCCTGTCGGTGGGTCAAATTTGTGAGCTGGTGCTGGCAGAACGTGTTGCAGAGGTCGTGGTTGTTACGGATGACGTCGATCGCTTCGATTCGGAGCCGTTGCCGCGGTCGGTCACGCTGCTGCCCCGCGAGGAGCTTGATCGGGTGCAGGAGCAGCTTAAGGAAACGCCCGGAGTCACGGTATTAATCTATGCCCAGGGCTGCGCCGCCGAGAAGCGCCGAAAGCGCAAGCGTAAACAGCTCGAAGACCCGCCGGTTCGCGTCATGATCAACGACTTGGTCTGCGAAGGCTGCGGCGACTGCGGCCGCAAATCCAACTGCGTGGCCATCCAGCCGCTGGAGACGCCCCTGGGTCGCAAACGCCGCATCAACCAGTCTGCCTGCAACAAAGATGTCTCCTGCGTGCGGGGCTTTTGTCCGAGCTTTGTGAGTTTTGAGGGCGGCGAATACGTGCCGCAGCAGGCGGAATCCCTCGACGAGCGCTGGCGATCGGATCTTCCTGTGCCGGACTGCCACGAGCTGGAGGAAGTGTTCAGCATTGCGCTCGCCGGCATTGGCGGCGGTGGGGTGGTCAGCGTTGCGGCGATCATGGGCATGGCGGCGCATATTGAGGGGCTGCAGGCGAGCGTGCTGGACGTTACTGGCCTTGCCCAGAAAAACGGCGCCGTCTATAGCCATATCCGGCTAAGCCGAGACGCCGAGCGGCTTGCCGCCGGCCGTATTCCGGAAGCCACGGCTGACGTGGTGCTCGGCTTTGATCTGATCGCCGCCGCCAGCGACGGCGCGGCAAAAGCGATGTTCGAGGGCCGCACCCGCACGTTCCTGAACAGCGTTTTTACCCCGTCAGCCGATTTCATTGACGACGGAGACCAGGCGTTCGGTGAGGCGCGTCTGCAGCAGCGCCTGCGCGAAAGGTCGCAGACCCTGGACATTGTTGACGCTGGACGACTGGCTGAGCAGCTCCTGGGAGAGCAAATCTTTTCGAACCTGATCCTGCTGGGTGCCGCCTGGCAAAACGCGGTTGTGCCGCTGAGTGATGACGCGCTCCGCACGGCCATCACGCTGAACGGTGCCGCCGTGGAGAAGTCCCTGCTGGCCTTTGATCTGGGCCGCCTTGCGGTTGCCGACCCGGCGCGGCTGGACGAGCTTGGCGGCGAGTCGCGTAAGCCTGAACCCGCACATGCACCGAACGATACGCAGGCGCTGATCGATCACCGGGCCGGATTCCTGGAGCAGTACCAAAACGCCGCATACGCCGAGACGTATCGAAGCCTGCTGACGGAAATTGCCGAGGCGGATCGTCACTTTCCCGATCGCCGGCAGGCTTTGACCCGGTCTGCCGCCAAGGCGGTGTTTAAGCACATGGCGATCAAAGACGAGTATGAGGTGGCGAGACTCTACGCCGAGACGGACTTTTTGAGCCAGGCCAAGGCCAACTTCCGCGGCAGGGCCCGACCGGTTTTTCATCTTGCCCCGCCGCTGCTTTCGAAAAAGGATCCGGTCACCGGAGAACTGCTGAAGCGACGCTTCGGGGGCTGGGTGCTGCCGGCGTTCCGACTGCTGGCCAGGTTCCGATCGCTGCGGGAAACGCCGCTGGATATTTTTGGACGCACGGCCGAACGGCGCTGGGAGCGAGCGCTCAGGGCTCGGGTCATCGACGATCTTCGCTCCATGCTGCCGGCCCTGAGTGAGGCAAGCTACGAGGGGGCGGTTCGTTATGCGGAGCTGGCCCTGGAGATCAAGGGATTTGGGCACGTTAAGAAAGCCAACGGTGACCGCATCGAGCCGCAGCTCGCGCAGTGTCTGGAACAGGTGCTGTCCGCCACGGCTGAGCCCCGCGCCGCATGAAACTCATTGGTGGTAGTCAGTCACCCTTCGTACGGCGTATCGCGATGGTGCTCGAGGCGCTCGGCCTCGGCTATGACCAGGAGGTGGTCCGTACCGATCAGGACGGTGAGCGGATTCGGCGCTACAACCCCGTCGGTCGGGTGCCGGTGTTGGTGCTAGACGACGAGCGGGTGATTATCGACTCCCACGCCATCCTCGATTACCTGGAGAGGCGCGGCCCCGCGACACCGCTCTTTCCGCAGGAAGAAGCGCTCAGGATGAGGGTGTTGTTTGCCGACTCCGTTGCCCTTGCGGGCATGGAGAAGCTGGTCCTGTGGTTCTACGAAAAACACCGGCGTGATCCGGCGCTGCGCTGCGCGGCTACCGTCGGCGGTTACGAGACGCAAATGCTCGAAGCTCTCCGATGGCTCGGCGCAAATTGTTCGCCCGGCGCTTATCTATGTGGCGACGAACTGACCCTGGCGGATATCACGACGACATCGCTGCTGAATACGATGACGGCGGTTGCCGCTGACCTGGTTCAGGGACCGGAAAGTGCTGAAGCCCGCGCGCTGGCTTCCCGAGTAACGCCGCAGCTCGCTGCGGCGCGTTAGGCGTATGAGATGGCCGGCGCACAGCGTCGCCGGCCATCACCGTCAGGTTGACCGCTTAGAACCGGCTCGAAAACGTTACCCCAACCGTTCGCGGCGCCAGCGTCACGAAGAAGTAGGGGTCCTGCTCGGAGGCAAGTGCGTCGACCACCGCGGTCTCGTTGGTGATGTTCTTGACGAACAGGCCTGCCGACCAGTTGTCTCTGCCGACGGAGACGTTCAGGTTGAGTACGTTGAACGAGGGGATATCCTCGAAGAACGGGTTCAGGATATTGTCGACATCCCGGTTCTGCGAAACCGTGTCCGAGCTGCCCCGGTAGGTGTAGTCAAGCCGCGCAAATCCGTCGAGCCCCCCGGCGACGTCCAGCTGGAAGCGTGACGTCGCATTGAGGTTGGCGGAAAAGGACGGGGTTTTCGCTAGCTCGTCATCTTCGAACACCAAGAATCGATCGGTGACGCCGGGGACGATAGTCTGGTCTTCCGAGAATCCGGTATCCAGCCAGGTGAAGGCCGCGCCGAACTCGACGGGGCCGTCGGTCCGATAGGTGCCGCTGGCCTCGAGCCCGAGCACGTCAGCCGCCGGACCGTTGGTCGTGTAGGTAAAGTTATTGCCCTGCACGATCTGCACGTCGTCCCAGTCCATGTAGAAGAACGCCGCGCTGCCGGACCAGCGACCGTCAGGGCTGTTGTACTTGCCGCCGATCTCGTAGTTCCACAGGGTGTCGGACTCGAAGAAGCCGGGTACGGTGCCGCCGCCGATCGCCGCCACACCTGCCGAAATGTTGGTAGCCCCAGGCCGGAAGCCGGAGGCGATTTCCGCATAAGTGGTCAGGTCATCGGTGGGCTGATAGGTGAGATTGAAGCGATAGGTGACCTCGCTTTCTTCGTTTTGGAACAGGCTGTTCGGGCCGCCGCTCAGGAAGTCCGGGCCGGTGTTGTTTTGCGTGTCGGTCACGTCGAAGTCGAAGTAGCGTGCGCCGACGGTCAGCTCGGTCTTTTCATTGATCTGGTAGTAAAGCTCACCGAATACCGCCCAGCGATCACGCTCGTTGACCAGGAAGCGACCGAAGACGCTGTTGGTGGAGCCGGGGGCACCGGCTCCGGTGACCGGCGTGGGTGCTGCCGGCACAAACTCTTCCACGGCAAAGCCCGAGGCGTTAGTGTTGATCACGTTCAGATCGAACCGGCTGTCCTCGTTGGCGATGAAGCCACCGACGAGGAAGTTAAACGGCCCGTCCAGAGTGGAGGCGAAACGCAGCTCACCCGAATCGATATCGCGCTGCTGCGGCTGGTTGACCACGCTCGTCGGTGGTATGGAAAATCCCAGGGCACCCAGGAAGAAGCCCGACAGGCCGGGACTGGTATTGGTCGGCGTGGAGTCGTAAACGTACTCGAAGTCACGTTCGAAGCGGGAAAACGCGGCGGTGATAATGCCGGAGTCGAGCTCGTAGTTGGCTGTTATTGAGGCCAGCGTAAACTCTTCGTCCAGCGGCGTCCGAACCGCCTCGGTGCTGATCCAGTCGTCGCCGGCAACCGGCCCGCCGAGAATGTCGGAGCCGATAAACTGGTAGGCGGCAAACTGTCCCGGGGTGTCGGTCTGGGGCTGCGACGGCCCGAAACGTCCCGACGGGGTCTGCCGGCTGTTGTTGCCCATCTCCCGTTCCTGGTAGTTGATCGTGGCCAGGATCGACAGGCGGTCGGTCGGTTCCGCCAGCAGGTGGAGGCGGCCGCCGGTAATAGAGCTGTCGTTAACGTCCGTCAGGCCCAGCACGGGCTGGTCGAGAAAGCCCTGCGCTTCCTGGCCCCAGACGACGGCCCGCAGTCCGAGCTTGTCCTCGATTATTGGCAGGTTGAACATGCCGTCCATCCGGAAGCCCAGATCGTCGGATTCTTTCATGGTGGTCATGGCGGCATTGACGCTGCCCTCGACCACATCGAGCTTGGGTTTGTTGGTCACAAAGCGCACGGTGCCCGACAGCGAGTTTGCGCCGAAGAGCGTACCCTGCGGCCCTTTGTAGACCTCGACGGTCTGCAGGTCGGTCAGCACAAAGCCAGCCTGGCGGCCGCCACCGTTTTGCTGAAAGCGCCCGCTGATCGGAGATTCGTCAAAGTAAACCCCGACCGTTGACTCCTCGGCGCCAGAGAAAATGCCGCGGATGATGTAGCTGCTGTCGCCGGGTCCGAAGCTCTGCAGGTTGACGGACGGCAGCTGGGTGACCAGCTCCTCAAAGTCGATGATGTTCTGTTCCGCGATCGTCTCGCCTGTGACCAGATCCAGGCCGCCGCCATAGCTCTGCGGGTCTACGCGTGTGGCGCGCTTGCCGATGATGAGGATTTCTTCGATATCTTCCGAGCTGTCGTCCTCACCTTCCTGGGCGAAGGTCGGCAGGGTCATAACGGACGCGAGGCCAGCGCAGATAGCGATCGCAAGACGGTTCTTGCGTGACTTGAAGTAAGGCGGTCGATTCATCGTGCTCTCCTAGGTTCACGGAAGGATCTCAGCGCCGGGATTGGCGGGTGAGAATGACACAGAGAGCCCCCTATTCGAATGCGTGTTTCGATTGATTGTGCAACCCGCGGATTTATCTTAGTCTTAAAATATCGCGCGTGTCTAATAGACGCTGCGCATAGTTTTTAGCCACGCTGATCAAGGAAAATCGGGCCGGTAAATGGCGCCGGTTGCGGTGATTTTTACTTCCTCAGTTTTGGTTCGGGCACCGGTGGTGCCAGCGCGTCATGCCTTGGCGTTTCATAAGCTGGAGTGATCTTTCATGGCGCGTAACGTGCGTTTTGTTCCCGACGGTTGGTACCGGAAACCCGTCTTCGGACTGCCGGTGGTTGTGGCCGGGTTTATGGGGATGTTCGGTAACGTGGGGCCGCTCATCTACTCAAGCTTTGCCTTTATCGTGCAGGACATCCAGCGGACCACCGACTGGGCGCGCTCAGACCTGACGCTCTCCATCTCTTTCCTGACCTTTTTTACCGCCCTGGCTCAGCCTGGCTTTGGCGCGATCGTGGATCGTTTCGGCGTGCGCTGGCCGACGGCACTATCGCTGCTGCTGATGGCGATCACGCTGGCGACGATCCCGCTGTTTGTGACCGAAGTCTGGCACCTCTGGGTGGGCTTTATTTTGGCGGCCGTGCTTGGTGTCGCCAATAACACGATGTCGTTTATCCGCCTGGCCGCGGCCTGGTTCGATCGCAAGCGGGGACTGATGATCGGCATTGTGGCCTCAGCCACCGGGCTGGGTCTGGCGATCCTGCCGCGCATCACCGCTGAGGTGATCAACGACTACGGCTGGAAGGGCGGCTTTGTCTGGTACGGCATCTACATCGCGTTTATCACCGTACCGGTCATTGTGCTGTTCGCACAGGACCACCCACGCGACCTGGGGCTGCGGCCCGACGGTGATGAAGCGCAGGGCGAGGGCAGCTCAGATCAAGGGCAGGCGCTGTCAGGCCTGACGCTGGCACTGGCGCTGCGAACCCGTGTTTTCTGGGTGCTGGCCATCGGTATTCTGCTTGCGTCATTTGCGCTGTGGGGCATTACCAATCAGCTGGCGCTGCTGCTCGGCGATCGCGGCATGAGCAGCGTGGATGCGGCCAAGGTGGCCACCGCCCTGGGACTGTCGATGGCTGGTTCCCGGCTGATCATTGGCTGGACGCTGGACCGGGTGTTTGCGCCGATTGTTGCGCTCGTCGTGTTCCTCGGCAGCGCCGTAGGATTCTGGTTGCTGGCTTCGGGGGGAACCGGTCTTGCGCTCTATCCGGCCGCGGCCCTGCTCGGCACCGGCCTGGGAGCCGAGATTGAGCTCATCGGTTTTATGGTCAGCCGGTACTTCGGCCTGCGCGCCTTTGGCGCGATCTACGGCAGCATTTTTGTCGGGTTCTTGATCGGTACCGCGGGTGGGCCGTTCCTGTTGTCGAGGGCGCAGGAGATTCTAGGCACCTATGATGAGGCGCTCTATGGTCTGGTCGGCGTGATGATTGTGGTGGCGCTGATGTTTGTCACCATGGGGCGCTACGACCGGTACCATCCGCAGTTCGAGGCTGAGGGCCCCCGCTGAACAGCCTGCTGACTGAAGCTCAGTGATAGCTCGCCGGGTCCGGGAGCTTTTTGCCCGGGTTCATAATAAGGTTGGGGTCGAGCGCGGCCTTGACGGCCTGCATGGCCCGAAGCGTTGCCGCACCGAATTCTGACAGCAGATATTTCTGTTTACCCAGGCCCACGCCATGCTCACCGGTGCAGGTGCCACCCATGGCCAGGACCCGCTCGATCAGCCGTTCATGGCAGTCGTGCATGGTTTGGACCTCTGCAGGATTCTCCGGGTCGATGACGTAGACAAAGTGGAAGTTGCCGTCGCCGACGTGGCCGGCCAGCATCGTGGGAAAGGTGCAGTGAGCGTCCGCGTCAGCGCGGGTTTCGCCGATGCACTCAGCCAGGCGGGAGATCGGTACGCAGACATCGGTTGCCACCGCGCTGCAGCCGGGCCGGATTGCGCTGGCGGCATAGGCTGCGTCGTGGCGGGCCTTCCACATCTCCCGACGCTCATCGGCGTCAGCGGTCCATTCAAAAGCTGAGCAACGGTGGTCTTCGCAGATCTCACCAAAGGCCTGCGCCTGCTCGGCGACGCTCGCCTCAGTGCCGTGAAACTCGACGAATAACGTCGGCGACGGCGCATACGACGTTTTGGAGTAGGCGTTGATGGCGGCGATCTGCGCTGCATCCAGCAGCTCGATGCGCGCCACCGGGATGGCGCACTGAAGTGTTTCGATAACGGCATTGGCTGCCGCCTCCACTGAAGCAAACTGAACCCGGGCAGCGGACACCGCCTCGAGTCGAGGGTGCAGCTTCAGGGTGACCTCCGTAATGATGCCCAGCGTGCCCTCAGAACCGACCAGCAGATGGGTCAGGTCGTAGCCGGCGGACGACTTTCTGGCGCGGCCGCCGGTTTCGATGATCTCCCCGGACGGCAGCACCACCCGCAGCGACAGCACGTTATCCCGCATGGTGCCGTAGCGAACGGCGTTGGTCCCGGAGGCCCGCGTTGCAGCCATGCCGCCGATCGATGCGTCAGCGCCTGGGTCGATGGGAAACTGCAGCCCCGTGTCGCGAAGAAAGCTGTTGAGCTGGCTGCGGGTAACGCCCGCCTCAACCGTGCAGTCCATATCTTCTGCGGAAACCCGAACAATTTTCTGCATCTGCGAAAGGTCGATGCACAGACCGCCCTGTACGGCGACCACCTGACCCTCTACGTTCGTGCCGGTGCCGAAGGGGATGATAGGGATCTTTCGCTCAGCGCAGGCCTTGACCGCGGCGGCCACCTCCTCGGTGGTGGTTGGGAAACACACCGCGTCCGGAGGCTGCATGGCGTGCCAGCTTTCATCCTGACCATGATGCTCGCGGACGGTGGTGTTGGTTGTGATCCGATCGCCGTAGACCGGGGTCAAATCACCGATGAGTGCCTGAACTGCTGCCATCGAAGGGGCCTGTATCGTGTCTTCGTTACGCTAGAGGGAGGGCCCGTCGATTGCAAGCGGTTATCGTGCCGGCTAGGACACGCCTTTGAGCAGCTGCCCCACCGCCCGTTCAGCCTCCTCGACTGCGCCTTCCCACATCTGATAGCCCTTTAGCTCAGCGTGTGCAAAAGCGATGCGCCCATGCGGCTGTCGGATCACGTCGCTGGGAGCGGGCTTGCCGTCTTTGCCAAAAAAGAAACCGGGTGTGGTCACCAGGTAGGCGTGGCCTTGGCGGTTAACCGTAATGCCGGCAATGTCTCGTTCAGCGTCAAAGCCGCCTGGGCCAAACATCTTGGTGAACTGGTCGATGATCTGCTGCTCAATCTGTGCATACGGCATGGCAAACAGCTGCATGCGCGCAGCGACGGTTTGCTCTTTGGCCGGCATGCCGGGCATACAGAAAGAGTTGTACATGGTCAGGACCGTGGGCTTTTCGGGGTCCAGCGGCATCGGCTCCTCACCGTCCAGAATCATCTGACGCCGCAGGGTGGTGAACCAGCCCATATCGGAGCCAAACCAGCGCACCGACGCAACGCCCAGCTTGTCCATGAACTTCCAGTTCCTGAGCGCAACGTTGATGACCAGCATCGGCGAATGGATAAATTGATCCATCGCCTGTGTGTAGGACGGGGGCAGGTCGGATACCACCCGCTTGTTCATGTGCTGCTGGCCGGCCATCACCACCTTGTCGGCGATGACCCGATACATTTTGCCGTCCTTCAGGTAAGTCACGTTGACCTGCTTGGCGGTCTTCGGCGAACCGTCATGGCGGACGTTCACCACCAGTGAGCTCAGCCGCATTCGGGCATGATTGGCCGGGTTGTCGATCTGTTCCCAGTCCACCGGGTTGGCGAGGATTTCCGTCAGCTTGCTGGCTTTGCCAAACACCCCGGGAATCAGTCGATGCACGATGTGGCGCAGGATGCCCGTGTTGCCGCCGGGGAAGCTGGCCAGGTGGACGTAGTCCGTGGGGTCACCGATGCCAAACTGCCTGCCGTACTGCATCACGCCGGGCTGAATGAAGTTGAATGCCTGGTAGGCGGAGATGACGTCCGTGCCGAGCCCGCAGCCCATGGCGGCCGCAAAGGGATTCAGATAGTCATCGATAGCCGGATTGTCGATCCCCATTTCCTGCTTCAGAAACTGTTTGTAGGTCATCGAGTCGAGCCACTCCGCCCAGTCCTCTCGTTCCGGCGGCTGCCGGTAGACCTCCATCCAAATCAGGTCGTTTTTGGTCTTGTCGTCGATCGGCACGTCTTTGAAGCGGTTTGACCAGGGGTTTCGAGCCATCTTGTGGCCTTCGTGGAACCAGCCGAGATCGGTGTCCTCCCAGGTCAGGTGCATGGGGGAGTAGGTGTCTTTGGGGATCTTGAGGCTGCTGTTGACCGGCTCCTGCCAGGTGAACTCCTGGGGCAGATCCAGCTCATCCCACATGTGGGAGAACATCTCGATCTTCTTCGCACCTTCGAGCGGCCAAACCGCGCCGGTGGAGCCCTGTGGTCCCCAGAGGCGGTAGCCGTCCACCTCAAACTCATTCTGGCGAGCTTCGCCGCCAAACATGGCGTGATTATCGAGCACCAAGACCTTGGCGTCGGGCTTTTCCTTCAGAAAGGTGTAGGCGGCGGTGATGCCGGCAAAGCCGGCGCCCACACAAACGAGGTCATAGTGCTCGCCGGTATCTTCGGCCAGCCGCACCCGGGCCTCGAAGTCGCGATTGCGAAACGTGTGAGCGGCGTTGATGACCTCATGCGTGTTGCCATTCGCCTTGGCGTAGTCGCCGACACCCGCCGGACCGGTCCAGCTCGAGTCTCGGTCGTTGAGCGGCATCGGTATCGATTGCGGGAAGGGATCGGTCGGCGTCTGAGCACTGGCCTTCTTCATCATCGCCGGCGCGCCTGCGGTCAGCAGCGCTGCGCCGCTGCCCACCAGCGTGCCGCCGACAAAATCGCGGCGCGTGATGGCTGGCTTCGATTTTGGTGTCTCTTTTTTCATACAGAATTCCTCGCGCTGCTCAGCCCTTCAGAGCGAACTCGCCCAGTACGTACATCTCACCGTGGGACCACCATTCACCGTCAATGCGCTCCCACAAAAAAAGCATCTTAAAGGTAAAGGGTTCCTCTTCGACGCCCGGCGGGAAACTGACGTGAAAATTGACCCAGTCCCAGCCGGCGTCGCCGTTGACAAAAGTGTTGTAGGACTCAATTTTGACCAACGACCCAATCACCTCATCATAGACCGGCGCCAGCGCCACTCTCCCAACTTTGGTATTGCCCTCCGGATCGGTAGAGATCACCGACTCGGTGTAAAAGCGCGTGAGGATCGGCTCGGGGTTGTTGTCGCGAAAAGCCTGCTCTTTCATGTCGTACTTTTCGCGGATCGCCGCCTTGAATGCAGCCAGCTGCTCCTCGCTGGACGGGGACTCCATAGACGCTGGCGCCGCCTGAGCACCGCCTTGCCCGGCTGGCTGTTGACCGCAGGCGCTGACCAGCAGAGCAAGTGACGTGAAGAGCAGCAGGATTGAACCTGTGCGAAGAAATTGACCCGACATGGCATTCCTCTCCCGTGGTTTGTTGGGCGCTAATGCCCGACCTTGTGACCACACTCTGGTGATAAATCAATTGTTGGTAACCCTACCAATTTGGTAACATTACCAATTAGCGTGGTCAGCGGCAAGCGACACGCAGAGGCGGAGGTCAAAATCATCGAACAGATAGCAACAACAGAGACAGGTCAGGCAGATTCAGGTCAGCGAGTCGGCACGGGCACGCGCGCACGGGGGCAGGCGAAAATCCAGCTGATCCTGCAGGCCGCGATTGCCCACATTATGGAATGTGGCGCCAGCCAGTTTTCCATGAACGCGATTGCGAGTCGGGCCAAGCTGCGAATCTCCGCGATCCAGTACTACTTCCCAACCCGTGCCGATCTGCTCGGGGCCATCTTTGCCGACACGTCCCGGCGCTACAGCGATGAGTTTCAGAAACTCCGGGAACGTTGGCCCGACGAACCGACAGCACGTTTCACCGCGGTCATCGATTTTCTTTTTGATGACGCGGTCGATCCTCAGCGGCGCGCATTTTTCGTCCATTTATGGTCGATTGCCGCGAGCGAGGGGCTCGAGTCTGCACTGTCTGATATCTATGCGTACTATCGGAAGCAGGTCGCCACGCTGATCGCGGAGGTCAATCCGGCGCTCAGCAACCGCAAAGCTGAGCAGCGTGCTCAGCTCGTCAACGCAGCAATCGAAGGGGCGTTGGTGGTGGTCTTTCCCGGCCAGCACAGCAAAAGGTATCTAGCCGACTTCAAAAAGCTGCTGCTGGCGAACGCGCTGGCGGTGGTGAACGCGCCAAGCTAGCGTTGGATGGTTTACTGCGAATTGCCCGGGGTCAGAGTCAAGGGTGAGAGTAAGCAGGCGATTCTCTGTCCCGTGGCGCATGCCCCCAGTTTTCCACAGGAGGGACCGCGTCCCCCGGGTG
>JBCDKA010000022.1:0-41735 GCA_038747195.1 Pseudomonadota bacterium | reverse complement strand
CTCCACATAACCATCGCTCGTGATGTCCGGCAAAAGATCCTGATCGCTGATCACCGCCCCGATCTCAATATCGGTAAACAACACCTGCTCAATCGCCTGCCCCTGGCGATTGATCAGGCTCGACTTGAGAAGCATGCCGGTATTTTTCTCCAGCCACAGCCGATAGCCAAAGCGGAAGTTGTCCGCGGCAGCGATCCGCACCACCTGAGCCTCGAGCTGCGCGACGCGGTCGGCGCCGTCCAGCGACAGCTCGTAGCGACCTTCCGACAGGCTGAATAGATCCGCCGGTATCACGGGAAAAAGTCGTTCAGCGATTCGGGTATCGATCAGCACAGAGCGGCGATCAGGAAAAATGCAGCGGACCGAGTTATTGTCTCGCAGGATTTCGCGCGGGCTGCCGTTGAGCGCCACGAGCCGTTCCCGCATGCCGGTCTCGTCCACGCGGTGATAGATCCGCAGCGAGTCGACCTGGTCGCGGCGCAGGTAGATCAGCGTGCCGCGATAGGTCAGGTTGCTGACCGCGCTCGCCATCTGGTCGAGCCAGCGTTTGGCGGCGAGCGCGCCGTCCTCAGCCGTAGCGAGCAGCGGCAGCAGAAGTGCCGTGAGCAGACATCCGCTGCGCACGACGGCCGAGACTCGGTCCGGACCGGGCATGACTCCCTGCCGTCAGGGCTCGCTCGGCGCTGGCGCCTGCGGGTCGGCTGGCGGAGCCTCAGCAGGCTCAGCCGAGAGATCGACGTCGGCAGTCTCGGTTTCGCTGACCATGTAGATCAGCGGCAGCCGGTGTCCGGTTGCCGACACCTGCGTATGCCGAATCAGGTACTTTTGAAGCTGCTCGTTGGTGGTTGACCCGACAGCAGCCGGTACCGCCAGCGACGAGGCGGCTGGGCCAACCCGACCCTCAACGTCAGCCGTCGGATCGTCGATGCCCTGAGACAAAAGCGACTGGGGCGCCGTGTTTCCACCCGGCGCAACCACGTCAGGCTGCCACGCGTTGAAGGCCAGCACCGCGACGCTGGCCGCCACGGCTGCCCCGGCTGCCGGCTGGAGCCAGCGACGCAGGCCCGTGCCCGTCGCCTCACCGTGCGCTGGCGATACGGGATGTTGCTGCGCATCCTGTTCCGGCATTGGCTCGTTGGCGATGCCAGCGGAAACCCGCTCAGCAAACCCTTCCAGCGACGCGCAACGATGGTCGCGCAGGACGCTGCGCACGAGGTGGTATCGTTCCCACCGCTGCGACAGCTCTTCGTCATGACCCAGTCGCCGCAGCATGAACTGCGCTTCGCTGGATTCAGCTTCACCATCCATCAGGCGGCAAAGCGATTCGCACAATTCCCCTGTGTGCTGCTTCTCCATCAACCTCGATCCTCTTTCTGATCCAGCAGCGGCGCAAGCCGCTGATCTATCGCCTCTCTCGCTCGAAAAATCCGTGACCGCACGGTGCCGATCGGGCAGTCCATGGTCACCGCAATTTCCTCGTAGCTCATGCCTTCCATCTCCCGCAGCGTAATCGCCGTTCGCAGGTCTTCCGGCAGGTCCTCAATGGCAGCAAAAACCGTCTGCTCAATTTCGTCTTTCAGCAACTCCCGCTCGGGGGTGTCGCGGTCTTTCAGCCGAGTGTCCAAATCGAACAATTCGGCGTCGCCGGGCTCGATATCGGTCGCCGGCGGTCGGCGCCCCTGCGCGACCAGGTAGTTCTTGGCCGTGTTGATGGCGATGCGATACATCCAGGTGTAGAACGCGCTGTCTCCGCGAAACCGGCCGATGGCCCGGTAGGCTTTGATAAACGCCTCCTGCGCCACATCCTGGTTCTCGCTCGGGTCTTTGACGTACCGAGATATCAGATTCACGATCTTGTGCTGATATTTCAGTACCAGCAGGTCGAACGCTCTCTTGTCGCCCTGCTGTACCCGTTCAACCAGTAGCTGGTCTACCTGTTTCTCGCCCATCCGGGCCAAGCTCCTTCCCCGGAGCCCAGAGGTTCCAGGCGGCGGTCCCACGCCGCTCCTACTCTCTAGACACCAATGTCGATCGATAGTTCGTAACCCGCCAAACGGGTCAGCATGCGGCCTGCGCCGGCGGCGCAACCATAGCATGGCACTCCCACCGGTCAAGGCGCCGCGCCCCTTGTCAGCCGGCCCTTTCAGCCTCGCCAAAGCGCCCCGCTACGAACCTCGATTGGATCC
Organism: Pseudomonadota bacterium; assembly: GCA_038747195.1. Taxonomy (GTDB): domain Bacteria; phylum Pseudomonadota; class Gammaproteobacteria; order Xanthomonadales; family SZUA-38; genus JANQOZ01. Next base: position 39,549 of record JBCDKA010000022.1, on the reverse strand, counting down.
GTTTCGATCCTGACCTTGGGTTAGAATCGCAGCGACCTCACCGTGCGCGAAATCATGACCAGCCAAGCTCAGACCCAGCTGATCGACCAGGAGTTCCAGCAGCAGCCCGGAATCTGGTATCTCAATCACGCGGCGATCGGGCCCTGGCCGCTCCGAACCGTCCAGCGGGTCACCGAGCTGGCGCAGGGGAGCAATACGCGCATTATGGCCAACTGGCTGGACTGGTACGGGGCCGAACAGCGGCTGCGCCAGCGACTGGGTGATCTCATCGGGGCTCCCGACGGCAGCCAGGTCAGCCTCACCAAAAACACCAGCGAAGGGCTATCGCGCATCGCCGCCGGACTTGACTGGCGAGACGGCGATCGCGTGCTGGTCCTCAGCGAAGAGTTTTCGTCCAATCAATGGTGCTGGGATCACTGCACGCCAGCCTCGGTCACTGTCGATTCCGTGAAGCGACAGCCAGGCCAGCCGGTGCACGAGGCGCTGATCGAAGCGACCACGCCACAGACCCGCCTGATTTCGGTCAGTACCGTTCAGTACGCGAACGGTACGGCGCTGCTGCTGAAGGAGCTCAGCCAGCATTGCCGAGAAAGGGGCATCCTGCTGGTGGTGGACGCCATACAGAGTCTCGGTGCGCTTCCGCTGGACGTGACGGACTGTCCGGTCGACGCGGTGGCGTGCGGGTCACACAAGTGGCTTCTCTCAGCCGAGGGCGTCGGTTTTCTCTACCTGAGTGACTCGCTGCGCCAGGCCCTCAAGCCGACCCAGGTCGGCTGGCGCATGGTGAGCGAGCCCTTCAAGTTTGCCGGCGCGCTCAGCGAACCGGCGAGCGACGGCCGAGGTCTGGAGGCCGGCACCCTGAATACGGTAGGCATTGTGGCGCTGGAGGCCAGCCTGTCGCTGTACCAGGAACTTGGCGCCGACTGTGTCGAACACATCATCCGCGGCCACACCGCACGGTTACTGGGCGGCCTGACCGACCTAAAGGTGGACGTCCGGACACCCGCAGATCCGGCGCAGCACGCCGGAATCGTCGCCTTCAGCCTCGGCGATGAAGGCGCAACCCGGGATGCCTACAATGCGCTCGCCGAACGAGGCGTGTTTTGCGCCGTCCGCGGCGGGCTGCTGCGGCTTTCACCCCACTACTCAACGCCCCCACAGCACATCGAAGACGTGCTGAACATGGTGGCTTCGGTCCTGTGAATCGCGCGGGCCAGATGCTGGTCACCGTGCTCGCGGCGCTGCTGCTGACCAGCTGCGGTACGCGCGCCAGCCGTCCGGATCTCGCCCGTCTCTACGGCTCCGCCACCGCCGGTGGCGATCAGCCGCCGGTCGTGCTGATCCACGGCATTCTTGGCTCTCGGCTGCGCACCGCCGACGGGCTTCAGGAAATCTGGGTCGGGCAGCTTCGCAAGCTGCTGTTCAGCAACTACAGCGATCTAGCGTTCCCGATTGATCCTGCCACCCTCGAGCCGGTCAGCGACGGACTGGAGCCCTATGCCATCTTCGATCGCGCCGCCGGCACCGATTTTTACGGCCGGGTGATCGAGGTGCTGACCGAGGCCGGCAAGTTCGAGCGCGGCGAGCCGGGGCGGCCGGTCGCCATGGGCGCGAGGCGGTTCTACGTTTTCCGCTATGACTGGCGCCGTGACAACGTGGAAAACGCCGCCCGGCTCGACGCGTTTATTAACCAGATCCGCCAGGACTACGGCCAGCCTGACCTCAAGGTCGATATCGTGGCGCACAGCATGGGCGGGCTGCTGACGCGCTATTACCTTCGCTACGGCCCGACCGACGTGCTGGACGACAACGAGTTTCCGGTCAACCTCTGGGGCGCCAGCCGGGTCCGGCGGGTTATTTTGCTCGGCACGCCCAACATGGGTTCGGTCAACTCCGTGCGCGGCTTCATCGAGGGCGTAAAACTCGGTTTTGGCCGGATTCCCACCGAAGTGCTGGCCACCATGCCCAGCGTCTACCAGCTGTTTCCTCATCCGCTCGCCGGGGCCTGGCTGATTTCTGCGAGCGGGGAAAAGCTGGAGCGGGACCTGTTCTCCGTGAGGATCTGGCGACGTTTTGGCTGGTCGATCTTCGATCCGGCGGTGCGGGAACGGATCCTCGCCACGTTCGACGATCCGGCCGCAGGCGAGGCCCACCTTAAGACGCTGGAGCGCTATTTTGAGAAGCATCTGGAGCGGGCTCGCCGCTTCGTCTGGTCGCTGACCGTGCCGCTGGAGGAAACGCCGTGGCGGCTCATCCTGTTCGGCGGGGACTGCGAGCTGACGCCGGCGCGGATGCTGGTCGAGGAGGTGGAAGGCCGATCCGTGCTCCGCCTCGAACCGGATAGCATTGCCAGTCCCCGACCGGGCGTGGACTATGAGCGACTGATGCTCGAACCCGGCGACGGCACGGTGACCAAATCGTCGCTGCTGGCCAGGAATTCCCTTGACCCGACGGTCCCGCGCCATCACTACATCTTCTTTCCGCTCGACTACTCGATGTTTATCTGCGAATCACATGATCAGCTGACCGGCAACATTACCTTTCAGGACAATCTATTACATGTGTTGCTCAGTCGTTAGCGCTGGTAAACTAGCGTTCACGCGACGGCAATGGGGAAAGCCACTTTGAAGATCGCCTTTTTAGAAGACGACCATGACCAGGCTGAAGTTGTCAAAATCTGGATGGAGGACGCCGGCCACGAGGTCGACTGGCACGCGCGGGGCTCGGACCTGATCAACGCGGTGCGCTCGGACCGCTTCGACATGGTGCTGCTCGACTGGCAGGTACCGGAGCTCGACGGCTATTCGGTGCTGCGCTGGATTCGGCAAAACATCGACAGCAAGCTGCCGGTGATTTTTTTAACCGCCAGAGACGCTGACGAGGATATCGTCAAGGCGCTGGAAAGCGGCGCAGACGACTACCTGACCAAACCGCTGAGCCAGCCGGTCACGCTGGCGAGGATCGACGCGGTGGCCCGGCGCAGCGGCATCGATTCCCCCGACAACGATGCGCGCAAGGAAGTCGGCCCGATCGCCTACGACACCGACCGGGAAGTGATGACCCTGAACGGCGAGCCCGTCTCGCTGACCCGGCGCGAGTTTGCGCTGGCCGTCTATCTGATTCGCAATCTCGGGCGCATTATTCCGCGCGAGGTGCTGCTCAAAGAGATCTGGGGGCTTAACGCCCAGGTGGTGACCCGCACGCTGGATACCCACATCAGCCGCCTGCGGAAGAAGCTCAGCTTGACCGAAGATTCGGGCTGGAGCCTCAAGAGCATTTACCATCACGGCTATCGGCTGGAACGCCTCGAAGACGCCGGCGCTGCGCAGGGTGCCCAGTAAGCGGCGTTCGAGCCTGTCGCCAGAAGGCCATGTCCGCTCCAAACCCCATCAAAATCTGCGTCCTCGGTGAGGCGGCTGTCGGCAAGAGCGACTTCATTGGCGCCTTTTCCGGCCGCGACGCCGAAAACGTACGCCGCATCCGGTCCGGTGCTCAGGTTGAGGTGGGGCAAATCGAAGCTGAAGGCGTCACCCGCGAACTGGTGGTGTGGGACATCCTCTGCGCGGACGGCGGCTTTGTCCTCGAGACCCCGTATCTCACCGGCGTGCATGGGTGCATTGTGGTCTGCGACCGGACGCGCCGGCCGACCGTCACCGCCTCCCGAGCCCTCATATCGCGTCTCGAAGACAGCTTTCCTGGCGTCAGCTGCCTGCTGGCGGTGAACAAGTCGGACCTGACCGACCGTGCTGAGGTCTCGGCCGCAGACCTGGAGCGCATTCGCGCGAGCGGACTGCGGGTGATCGAAACCAGCTCGCATACCGGAAACAACGTCAAGCGCTGCTTCGAAGAGATCACAACGATGGTGACCGGCCATGGATGAGAGCGGCCAACCGTCCACTATCTCCAGCTCTCTGCCTGCCTCGCTGGAACTCAACGACCTGGCAGAGCCGCTGCTCGTTCGTACCGACGCCGCGTTTCGGGTGCTCGACTGGGCGGGTGACCCCGCCGTCTACGATTTTTCGCTGGAGGCCGGCCAGGACATCCGTCAGACCATGAAGTTTCTCGCGGGGCTGGACGGCTTTAAGTCGGTCACCTTTCCGATGATGTGGTTCGACGGCAACCGACCCATCCACGTCTCGATCATGGCGCAGCCTCAGCACGCCCAGGCCTATGTTCTGCTGACCGATGCCAACGCCGCTGACATGGCGGACCTACATCTGAGACGCCAGGCGGAAAAGACCGATATCGTTGAGTACCGCGCCTCGCAGCTGGAGGTTGAGCTCGAGGAAGCCAAGCGTGAAGCGGCCCGGGCGAGCGAGCTTAAGAGCCGCTTTATCGCCGGCATGTCGCACGAATTTCGCACGCCCGTGACCTCCGTACTCGGCTACTGCGACCTCCTGGAAAAAGATTACGGCCGCGACGATCGTCGCCTGCAGGGGATTCGTCGTTCCGCTACGCACCTGCTGTCGCTCGTCGAAAACCTGCTCGAACATGGCCGGGTGGTTTCCGACCGGATCGAGCCCGTCGAGGAAGAGGTCAATCTTCGGCGACTGTTTGAGTCGATGAATCTCATGTTCGAACCGCTGGCACAGCAAAAGGAGCTGGCGTTCGAAATTGTCGAGCAGGGCTGCGCCTGCGAGGAGATCCGCACCGATCCCGTCAGGCTGCGGCAGATCATCGTCAATCTGATCTCAAACGCCCTGCGGTACACCGAGTCCGGCTCGGTTAAGGTCACGTGGAGCCAGGCCAACGACCGCCTGAAGGTGGCGGTCATCGACACCGGCCCGGGTATTCCGGAGGGCAAGCGCAAGCAGATCTTTCAGGCGTTTTCGAGCCTGGAAGACGAGAAGACCCGGGCCAAGGGGCTCGGTCTGGGCCTGTCGATCAGCCAACACCTTGCTGACGTGCTCGGGGGTGACATCGAGCTCGAGTCGACGGTGGGCCAGGGGTCCACGTTCTCGTTCGACGTTCGCGCCGCCGGAGTGCTGGCCGCCAACCTCGCGCCCAGCGACACGCAGGAAGGCCAGCGCCGGGTGCTGATCGTCGAGGACGATATGGACGTTCGCGAGTTTCTGGCCGTGATCCTGGCCGACCTGGGTTATTCCCCCACCCTGGCCATCAACGGCCAGCAGGCGTTAGACAAGCTGGCCAGCGCGCGACCGGACGTGGTCTTGAGCGATTTTCACCTGAACGATATCTCTGGCGAGAAGCTCATTCACGACCTGCACGCGAGCCAGATTCCGGTGATTGCGATGAGCGCCTCCAACGCCGAGGAGGACCGCAACGCCGCCTTTGGTGCCGGCGCCAGCGCCTACCTGGTGAAGCCGTTCGACCTGGATATTCTGGGCAAAGAATTGGAAAAGGCGGTCAATGGCTGAGCTGTCCGACCGCGCACGTGAGCTGCTGGCCAAACAGCGCGAACGCTACCTGGCTTCGCTGACCGGCAAGCACACGGAGCTGGCCACTCTGTGGGAACAGCGGACGCATCAGGAGCTGGATCTCATCGACGCGGTGCACCGAATCGCCGGATCAGCGGGGCTGCACGGCCTGACCGAGCTGCAGTCAGACGCGGTGCATGCCGAACAGACGCTGCGCGACGAAAACGCGAGTGAAGCCGACCGAGAGGCGGCGGTCAGCAAGCTGATGAGCGAGCTGCAAGCCAACGCCAGTCCTGCCGCTGACGACTGAACGCCAGCAAGACCTTCCGCCGCGACCGGCAATACAAGCCAAGAAATCCAAGAAAAGGTTAGGGGCGGATGGACGATGCGCGTGACGGCGGGCCCGCAAGCCCCAGTTCCGCCAGCTGCTCGGGCGCACGGTGCAGATAGTAAAGCGCGCCTTCAAACTGTTTGTCTTCGCAGAAGAAATGCCCCTGAAAACGGGTCAGACCGAGATCCAGCAGCAGACCCAGCTCCTCGGGTGACTCAACGCCGATGGCGGTGACCGGAATGTCCAGCACGTCGGCATGATTGACGACCGAAATCAGCAGATTCCGGCGGGAGTCGTCTTTGATGCAGTCGCGTACCAGGCTCGGGGTCAGCTTGACCTCTGCCAGGGGCAGGTTTTCCAGCTGCATCTTGGAAAATACCTCGCCGCCATACTCCAGCGAGACCGAGCATCCGCGCAGCGCTAGACGCGTCAGGTTGCTCTGGACGGGAATCAGGTTGCGGTGCAGGTCGTTTTCACTGACCTCGATGGTCAGCTGGCTGAGCAGAAAGCGCTGCTGCCGACAGAGCTTTTCCATGCGGTCGGCAAAATCAGGCTGCTCCAGCGTCTCCGTACTCAGGTTGACCGACATGGGCAGCCGGAAACCCTTTTCTTCAATCCGCTTGGCGTCATCCAGCGCCTGCTTGGTCAACCGCCGCTCGAGCGCCGCGGTGATCCGCAGCCGCCGAGACCAGCGCAGAAACTCCATCGGGGCGATGATGCCGCTCTTGGGATGGTGGAAGCGGGACAGCGCTTCGAGCCGGATCACCCGGCCACGCTGGACGTCGACCACCGGCTGGTAGTGATTTACGATCCGCCCCGAGTTCACCAGTCGCCGCAGCTCGGCGGTGCCCTGCTCTTCCCGGCGCAGCGAACTGGTCAGGCGAAGTACGTCCTCTTTGTAGAACGGCTTGCGGAGAAAGCCCAGGACCTCAAAGTTGAGCATCTGCGCCACGGCTCGGGCCGAGCGCAGGACCTCCTCGCTACACATGCTCACCACCAGCACCGGGCATTTGACGTCCGCCTTGGCCATATTGTGAAGCACCTGGATCCCGTCTTCGCTGGGCATCAGGAGGTCAACCACAATCAGATCGGGGAGCTGGTTGAGCTTGGCGACCAGGTCTTCGCCGGGCCGGCGAATCATGAGATCAAAGCCACAGTCTGAAAAGACAACAGAGGCGTACTCCAGTACGTCCGGATCGTCGTCAATAATCAGTACCTTGCGCTTTCTGGCGGATGCGTCAGTCATGGCTGCGCAGCTTGACCCCTACCTTATCTTCTGTCCCCCGCGTCTCAACTGTACCCTAAATGCAGGTGCGGAACCGGCCGGGTAGAGGGGGAGGCAGAACCCAGGCCGGTTACCGCGGGTGCGGCAAACGCCGCGCAAACGCCCGTAGTCATCCGTGATCGCGTTTCCGTGTCACCTCGCGGCGACCTTTCAGCAGACTAGTGCCTTGGGGATTTGAGCACTACTGCCACCCTCTAGCTTTAAAGATTGTTGACAAATAAATCCCGATAAACGCCGTCGCGCCAGCGGTGCTTTTGGGCAATTATTGTCTTTGAAACAGAACGTTACAGACAGGCAAACAAACGTTAACACCTGCCCGCAAGGGCCTGAAACCCGGTTATGCTGACCGCCTGGCCGTCAATCACGGATCGAGACGACCGGCCAGTTGGGAAGGAAGGAGTTCAACGTGTTTTTTGAAGGGTATGTAATGACCGGCGTCTGCGCGCTTGGCGTATTGGCCTACGGGTCGCTGGTCTGGCTGGTGACCAAGCGCGAAAACTAAGGTATCGACGGGGTCAGCCCCGCAAAACGCAAAACGCCGGTTGGGTGAGCCCAACCGGCGTTTTTTTTGGTGTTTCGCCGCTAGCGAGCTACCGGCAGATCAGCCACCGGCGCGCTGGCGCAGAGCGAGGTCTTCGGGCCGCTGGCGGCTGGCCATCTGCCAGTAGCGTCTCGCCTCTTCCACCAGCTCGTTCTGCTCCAGCCACAGCGCAAAGACAATAATCCGGGAGACGTTGGCCTCGTCGGAGGGCCTGAAGCTTTCTACCCGGCTGATCAGCTCATCGTCAGCGATGCTGAAGCCCGCGTAGCTGGAGAACTTCTTGCCATCGGGCAGGCGGCTTTCGAGCGACCAGGAATAATAATCACCCGCGGCGAGCGTAACGTGGCTCGGCACCTTAAGCTCATTGCCCGTGACCGTGGTCTCGAGCAGGCTGCGCCCCTCGCCGTCGGTCAGCTCAAAGGTGTACCCCACCCCTTCAGCGAGTTCGCGCCAGCGAAACGTATCCGGGCTGCTGAGCAGCACGGTGTCGACGGGAAAAACCTGATCCAGGCGTTTTTCAGACCCGCCGGCCCGCATCACCATGGCGGCCTGGGCCAGACCCACGGTTGAGATGGATCCTTCGCCCTCCGGCACGGCTGACCCGTTGCTTGGATCGTTGCCGGAAAGCGTTTTGGGTGCGTTCTCCCCAACCTCAAAGGCTGCCGGGCCCATGTAAACAAACTCCGCCCCATCCTGGTAGTACACGAGGCTGATGCTTCCGGCGTCGGCAACCGTGATCTGATCACCGGTACTGACCTCAGACAGGATCTCCAGCGCTTCCCCGTTGAGGCTGTGGTTACCGAGCGCATCGGTGACAATGGCCACCGGATCCGCCGAAACCGCCAGCGCCGCGCTCCACAAAATCATCCCTGCAAACATCTTCTTCATGATGCTACCTCGCTCCTGACAGCCTCAGCTGCCTCCTTCCCTGGCCGGAGCTCTCCCCAGCCGAAAACCTTGATGGCCGTGTGGCCTTTGATCTGCTGTGGTCCGAAAGGCTCCAGCTCCTGCTGGTCCTCGACCCCTAGCTGATTGGCGACGTTCTCGCTCAGCGCAATGCGGCAGTTCAGATGCCGCGTCAGGCCCTCGATACGCGCCGACACGTTCACCGCGTCGCCGATCGCCGAGTATTCGAAGCGCGACTGCGCGCCGACGTGGCCGACAATCGCCTTGCCCAGACCCAGTCCGATGCCGGCCTGGATTGGCGGTATTCCTTCTGCGGCGAGCTCGACGTTGAACTTGTCCAGCTCGTTCAGCATCATGCGTGCCGCGTCGAAACCCGCCTGGGCCGCGTTTTTGTGGGGTTTTGGCGCACCAAAGAACGCCATGATCCCATCTCCCATGTACTTATCGAGCGTACCATCAAAGGTGTGAATGGCGGGTGTAACGCGGTCAAAGTACCGATTCAACAGGGTTAGAACATATTCCGCGTCATTGGTTTCGCTGAGGGTCGTAAAGCCAATCAAATCGCAGAATAACAGGCAAATTTCCCGGCTCTCGCCGCCTAACTCCGGCGACAGGTTGCCCTCCAGGATTTCATTCAGAATCTGTGGACTGACGTAACCACCGAACGCCGACCGCATCCGCTGCTTGTCCCGCAGGTTTGACCAGGCGTCTCGGACCGCCCCCGCCAGCCAGGCTGCAAGAGCGGTGACCACCATCGGCACCGCGCTCAGGCGCCAGCCCTCAAGATAGGCAACCGTCGACCCAGCCGCCGCCGCAAGCACGGCAACCCCGAGCACAATCAACGCCGTCAGCGGCCGGTCGCGCAGCAGCACCAGCAGCGCCATCACGAGAAGCGTGCTGGCGTACCAAACGCCGCCCACACCGCTGAGAATCCGGTCGCTTGCCAGCGACCGGTAGGCCTGCATGTGGATCAGCACACCGGGGGCGTAACGGTTGGCTTCCCAGTTCGCCAGGACCAGCGGCTGGGTGTGGCGATCTTCAAACGGCAGAACGCCGCCGACAAACACCGCTTTGCCTTCAAACGCCTGTCGCAGCGCGTCAACGTCTCCCGCTGCCTGCCACTGGATCACCTGAGACATCGGGACGTAGCCGATCGGGTCGCCAACCGCATAGTCGATCCAGCCGTTGCGCACCGTGACGCCAGTCTGGCGGGCCATCTGCCCAACGAGCGTACGCAGCCCAAGCGCATCTTCGTAGCGGTCGTCGTAGTAGCGCCGCACCACCGCGTCCATCTCCTGAACCTGCAGCACCATGCCGAACCCGTCTTTGCCCAGGACCGCCTTGAATTTCGGCAGCACGTCGTACAGCCGGCCGCTGGCGCTCAGCGTCCGGCCAAACACCACCGGCACGCCGGCGCGGCGGGCGCCTAGGATGGCCTGCATCAGCGGCTGATCGTTGGCCCGGCCAAGAAACTCATCAAAACTGCGTTCCGGCAGGACAAGGTCAAAACCCAGGACCGCGGCTTTGGCCGACGCCATGGCGGTGATCACCTGCGCCAGCTGCTGGTGCCAGAGGGCCATGGGGGCGTCGATCGCCTGCACCGTGCCCTCGTCAATGCCGATCAGCGCCACCTCGGGGCTGGCGCCAGGCTGCGGTACGTACTGGCGCACAAATCGCTGCTGGATATCAAAAACCTGAAGGTCGAGACGCTTGACGAAGGGGGTCACCGACACCAGCGCTCCAAACGCGCTGACGGCCAGCACCAGCAGGCTGCGCCCAAGCCAGCTCATTAGAAGATGTCGTAACGAACGAGGAGGTGGATCCCGTCGTCCTGCGGATCGCTGTCGCTGAACTCGATGTCTTCGAAGCCGTGGGCGAGGTAGAGCTCGGTGTGCAGGCCGGGCAGCGGATCCCACAAGAATCCGGCCCCGACGCTGGCGATCGACTTCGGCTCCGGCGTATCGAAGTCCTCGTTCCAGCCACGCCCGATGTCAGCAAAGACCGACCACTGGAAGTTGCTGCGGCCGTTGCTGTTACGGAATGCCGGCATGCGAAACTCCGCTGAGGCAACCCAGCCGTTGTCTCGCACCATCAGATTCTGACGATAGCCACGCACGCTCGTACGCCCGCCGATCGACAGCTTCTCCAGCGGCAGCAGGCCGTCAAAGGTTTTCTGCAGATCGCCGCGCAAAATCAGCTGATTGTCGTTTTCACCAAAACGGCGCGACCACTGGGCCTGACCGAGGAAGGTCACAAACTCGCTGTCGGGCAGATTGCCGTCGTTGATCGTCGAGTCGAGAGCATCGAGCCCTACGCTGATACGTCCCCGCAGCGCAAAAACCTGATTGGCGCGTCGATCGGTCCAGTCCGCAGTCAGCCGCGCGGCGGTAACCTCAGCTCGACCGTTGTTCACACCCGGAGAGAAGGAAAAGGGAATTCCCAGCAGGCTCGTATTGCTCTCCCGATGATCTACACCGGCGATAAAGGTCAAACGCCGGGCTCCGAAGCGCTTCCAGGGGACGACCACGTCCAGGGCCCACTCCTCGCTGTCGCTGCGGATATCGATGCGGCTGAACGGTTCTTCGACAATCTGTGCGTCGCTCTGCGCGTAGCTGACGCCCACCGTGATCCCGCTTCGGGTGACTGGCACCGCGTAGCCCAGCTGGTAGTCATCCAGGCCGTCACCGGTCCCGTACCGCAGCTCAGCGCGATCGCCAAAACCGAGCAGGTTGCGATGGACAAAACCGAGCTCCACCCATTCGCTTCCGACGCTCGGGGCCCGATTGTTGTGGGCCGTCAAAAACAGGCTGTACGGGCGGGCCTCCTCGACGTCGACCACCAGCCTGGCTGAACCCCGTTGCTGGGTCGGCAGCAGCCGGCTATCCACCCGTTCGATCAACGGATCAGCGTGCAGGATGCGCAGCTGCTCGCGCAGATCAACCACGTTCAGCGGCTCGTCGCCCCCACCCTGAAGCCGGGACTCCACGTAAGACGGGCGGAGTCGTCCGCTGGTGGTGACTTCCAGCGCCTCGAGCCGACCCTCAACCGCCTGATAGCGAACCGTGCCGTCACTGATTCGCTGATCGGGCAACAGCACGCCGGACGTGATGTAACCCCGGTCGATATAAAGCTGGGTCAGCTCCGCCCTCAGCTGCTGCAGCTCCTCAGCGCTGACGTTGCGGTCCAGATAGGCGGCGCTCGCCTCGCCCACATCCGTGGCGGTCAACTCCGTGGCGTCCGTGAGCTGCACCTTCTGCAGATAAACCAGCGGGGCGCCCGAGAGCGTGTCTTTCGGGATCGCCAGCGATTCGATGGCCGGCAGATCCAGCGGCACGTCCTCGCGCTCGTCGAATTCTGGCAGCTCGGGACGCTCGTTCTCAAGGCCCGGCCGACGCTGAAGGCCGCGCTCCACGTCGTCACTTTGGGCGAGCGCTGAGGGCAACGGCAGCAGCAGCCCCGGCAGCGCTGCCAGCAAAACCCAACGACCGATTGTTGTCTGTTTCATTCCTTATCCCCCCTGTCGGCTCCGCCGCGGGCCGCCCGATTCACGCTGTCCGTGGTGATCAGCGACAGCTGCGCAACGGCCTCAAGGTCATCGCGGCTGGCGAGCAGCTGCTGAAAGCGGGCGAGCGCATCGCTGCCCGGATCCAGCGTTTGGCCGAGAAATTTGCTAAGGCCGCTGTCTGCCGCTCCGCCCGCTGTCACCAGCGGACGCTTAAGCCCAACCGCCACAATTTTGTCCATCCCGAACGGCGGCACTACTACTATATCTTCGATCTTGGTCAGGCGCCCGGCCGCCTGCCTCGCCTTCTCCTGCCGGTTGATGGGATACAGCAGGCTGATGCCGCCGTTCGACTCGACGTCGAAGACCAGCAGATGCAGCGGCAGCGACGGCCGAATGACAAAACCGAGGTCGTCGCCGCGCACCGCCGTGACCCCCATGGCGGGATCGGTGTACTGCAGCACGAGTCTTTGGTTGGCCCCGTCGGCCGCGCCCCGGGATGCCAGCGCCCGCACAAAGAGCTCGCCGCGGATCCGATGCCACGGGTCGGCGCTGGCGGGGTCAAATACCTCGGATATCAGGTCCCCGGATGCGTTGAGCAGCACGCTGCGGTCCGACTCTCGCAGCAAAATCAGATCGGCGTTTTCATCGCTGATCTCGAGTCCGTTCAGGCTTTTTGCGACACGGCGATCCGCTTCGCTCGGATTGAGCCACTTGAGTCGCAGCGGCTCGTCCGGTTCCGGTGCCGGCTGCACAAACTCCGGCTGACCCGGCAAATCAAAAATGATCGCGGTGCTGGGGTCCACCTGGGCTTCGTCGATGGTCGGCAAAAACTGTGGGCTTTGTGGATAACCGCGTTTTTCCATAAAGCCACGCACGGATTCGTACAGCTCCAGGTAAGACACGCGCCCGTCGCCGTTTGCATCCGTGCCGGGCGTAAGGCCCTGCATGGCACGGAGCAGCGCGTCGGTAAACGCGCCGTGAGGCTGCCCGTCAAAGGTGGGATACCAGCGCAGCAGCTTGTCGGTGATCTCGCCGGCGGGCTCGTGTTCACCGGCAGCCGACAGATAGAACACCTGCGAGTATGGATAGGGTTCTTCGCTCGGCGGCGCCGGCGTTGCCCTGACGTCCGGCGGCAGGATATCCGCCGCGCGCACCGGCAGCGGCGGCCGTCCGGTGAGTTCCTGGTTGGCGCCCCGAACCGTGTTGCCGGAGTAGCAGGCGTCAACGACAAAAAACACTTCGCGGCCCGCGGCATCGAGCTGCGCCAGAATCGGGCGAATGTCGCGCCGCCCGATGATCAGCGATTCGGCGATCTCCTCCGGCGTGCCGTGACGATTGAAATCGGCGGGGATCAGCGCGCCCGAGGTGTGGGGCAGCGCCGCGGCCACGCTTAAGTCCAGCGCGCTGGTGCCGTGGCCCGCGTAATACACAAACACAAAGTCGCCGGGTTCGGTGGTCAGCTGAAGATTGCGCAGGGCGCGCAGGATCCCCTCGCGGGTCGCGTCACCGTCGAGCAGGCGTGTCACGTTGGTGGGCTCAAAGGCCCACTTTTCCAGCAGGGTATTTTCGACGGCCGTTACGTCAAAGCGCGGCGCCAGCAGCGCCGATACCGGGTCATCATAGCTGCCGACACCGATGAGCAGGGCGTGTCGCGTCGCCGCGCCGGCGCTCCCGCAGAGCACCAACGCCAGAAGGAGTAAACCTTTCAGGCGCAAGCTATTCATCTTCAAACCCATCGGCATAAATCTGATCGGCCCCGCGGCAAAGGTCCAGCATAGCGCTGAGTACGGCGGCCTGCTCGGTGGCGTCCGGAACCGCGGCCAGCGGGAAACCCAGATAGAGCGTTCGGTAGGCCGGAGTCAGTTTTTGCAGACCTGCCGTCCGGCCCTCACCGCTGAAAGACGCTGCGGCGGTGCTGTCGCCAGCCAGCTCGTCAGCCCTGTCCTGCAGAGCAGCACCTGCGTAGTCCAGCACATAGGTACCGCTTGCTGGCAGCCCGGCAAACTCGACCGAGACGCCGGCCACCTCAGCGGGCCCCGCGTCGCTGGTGCCGCCGCTGACGCCCAGGTAGTCGGTCATCAGCGGTGTCGGAACGCCACCGTTGGCGCGCACGGTGAAATAGTCTTGAGCCGAAACCGCCAGGCATCCACCACTGTTCAGGTACGCTCCCAGCGCCTCCTCACTGGTGGACGACGGACCGGTGCCAACATCGGCGTTATTGCCGGTAAACCAGATGACGGTGGAATAGCTCTCCAGCTCAGCCTGGCCGGGCTCCGCGTCCGCCCCGTTGGTGTTCCACACGTCGAAAGCAAAACCCAACGTGTCGAGCGCGCCGCTGTAGGTGTGCAACACGTCGGGCACGTTGTTGTCGTCGTCCACCAGCAAGATCCGATCACAGGGGTTGGTCATGAACGTCAGCGCCGCACCGAAGGCGGTACCCGCCGCGTTGGTTGCCTGGACCCGGAACTGGTACTCGCTGTTGCACACCAGGCCCGTCAGCACCACGCTCACCGGCTGGGTGTCGCTGCCGTCGAGCGTCACGTCCAGCGCCGCCGAATCGGTGAACACGCCGCCCCGGCCAAAGTCGAAGCTCACCTGCGTCTCGGACTCGTTCGGGTTGACGGTTGCGTTGAGCGTGGCGGACGTCTGACTCACCGCGGTTGCCGCAACGCTCGTGGTCTCGGGGAAGTCAGCGGGACACTCGGCGGTCATGAAACTGAGCTCCGCCCCTTCGGTTTGACCGCCTGCGTTGCTGGCCCGGAACCGATACCGATAGCTGCGGCCACAGTCCAGGCCACTGACCGGCGCGACCACCGTGGTCGACTCGGTGATCGTCGTTGCGGTCAGCCAGGGACCGTCCGCTTCGCCGACCGCCGCAAAGAAGTATTCCACCAGCGTACTCGCACCGTTGGGGTCCACAGCCGCCCGCAGGTCAGCGCTGGTTTCGGTGATGCCCTGGGCGGCGAGCGTGGTCACCACCGGCGGCGGCTGCGGACAGGCTGCGGTAGCAAAGCTTGCCAAGGCGCTTTCAACCATGCCGCCGCTGTTGCTCGCCCGGGCCTGCAGGTCATAGTTCGTACCGCAGATCAGATCGGCAACATCCAGCGTCGCAGTTTGTGAGCCGTTGCCGGTCAGCACCGTGGATGAATCAGTGTAGACGTTGAACACACCGCCGACCGGCCGCCAGCGGAACGCGGTGGTGGTGCTGCTTCCCATCGGATCGACCTGGGCAGTCAGGGTCGCGCTGCTATCGGTGATCGACTGCGCCTGCGGCGTCCCAACGGTGGGCGGCGTGACGCAGTCCGCGGTAGTAAACGCGACCAGGTTGCCGTCGCTGGTGCCACTGGCGTTGGTCGCGCTCACTCGAAATTGATACCCGGTTTCACACGTCAGACCCGACACCTCTGCGGATACATCCGACAGGGGCGCTCCCGCCGCCAGATCATCGGGCTGAACAATCCCGCCCGCGGCCGGCTGAACTGAAAACAGCACGCTGGTCGTCTCGCCGTTGGGTGAGACCTGGCCACCGAGGGTGACGCTCGTTTGACCGATATTGTCAGCCGTTCCGGTAAACACGGTCGGCGCCACCCCGCTGGGGTCTAGCTGCAGCAGGCGCCAGGTCGTCAGGCTTTCCACCACTGGCACCGCCGCTTCCACCAGGCCGTCGTAGCCGGCCGGCGGAATCACGGTCAGATCGTAGCTGCCCGGGTTTTCCACCAGCTGAAACTCCCCGAGCGGATTGCTGGCGGCAGCCACCGTGCCCCCGGTGCTGATCAGCGCTCCGACCACCGGCAGCCCGGTTTGCGCGTCGACCACCGAACCGCGGACCAGGCCCGTCAGCAGTACGTCGGGGCGGAAGACCCGAACCTCGTACTTTCCGCGCTGTGTCGATGACAGCGCGCTGACCCGAACAAAATACTCCCCTTCCCCTTCGTCATAAGCGGCGTTAGCCGGTGGCCAGGTCAGTGACAGGCTTCCGCTCAACCCCCCGCTGGTGGTCGCGAGCGGCGTTCCCAGCGGCGTGGTGGGGCCGAACAGCTCGATCCGAAGATTGAACGCAGCGCCGGAAAAATCGTCGATCTCGGTGACCTCAATCTGATAAGTCTGTGCGGGATTGCCGGGCCCGGCCGGCGAGTTCACCGCGGTGAAACTCATCACGTCGGCGTCGCTATCGACATGAAACGTGTGCGGCTGCGCGTCGGGATCGTCCACAAATATCACCGAGGCCGCGGCGCGTGTGGCGTCGGGCTCATAGCCGTCCGGCCCCGCGGTTTGTTCCACCCGCAGGTTCTCCTGGAACGACACGTTGCCGCGGGCGTCGCGGGCATAGACCGAAATGCTGTAGTCGCCCGCGGCGAAGCCGCCGCCCGGCAGTGGTCCGAAACCGCCGTAGGTGCCGGTGTATTCGCCGTTGCCGTCAGCATCGACGTTGGTTGGTGCAAACGTGAAGCTGTCGGTGAGCTGCTGCGGCGGGGGCGTTGTGACGACACCAAAAACCTGGTCCACCGAACCGGTGCTCAACACATCGCTGACGATGATGTCCGCGGTCGTCACGCCCCCGGACAGCACCACGTCCGGCCCCGTCTCGCCAACCGTCGGACCGTTGGCATCCTGCAGGATCCCGGTGCCGATCGAGTACGCGCTCGCCAGCAGCCCGTCCTCAGCGTCGTTGCCCTCACCGTTGCTGTTGTCGTCAAGCTGAGGCGTCTGCCCGCCCGCGGAGAAGCTGATGGCGTCGCGTGCCGCTTCAAACGCCTCCAGCACCGAGTCGCCATTCAGCACTCGATTCCAGAAAAACTGCGAAAAGCTTAAGGTCCCGTCCAGCAAGAAACTGGCGTCCTGCGACGCGGCGGCGCTGGTGATCAAGAGTCGACGATCGTCGCTGGCCGAGGCGAGGCGGGGAAGAAACGCGCCCGATCGGTTGCCGTCATAAAGCACCACAAGCCGGCCGCTGATGGCCGCCTCCAGGTTATCCAGATAGTCGGCGAGCTCGCTGACGGTGAGCCGATCGCCGCTGGCCAGCCGCAGCGCGCCGCTGCGCACGCCGCCGACGAGATACACCACGACGTCCTGCGCCTGCGTCCCGGCCCAGGCGAACGCGTCAGCCACGTTGGCGCTGCTGGCGGCGCCGTCGACGCCCTCGCCACCGCCGTTGGACAGATAGCGCACCGTCTCGAGGCCAAGATCGCTGTAGCCCTGCGCGCTCAGCGCCGTGAACGCAAACGATCCGTTGGCGCTGTAGGCCGACCAGCGCGGATCCGTGGTCTCGCCGCCGACAATCAGCAGCGCCTTGCGCAGCTCCGGATTGCCGACGGTAACCGTTGTCGTAGACGGCGAGGAAATGTTGCCGAAACGGTCCTGTGCATAGACGTTGATCACATAGACGCCTTCGATGGAGAAGTCGTCATAGATCAGCGTGTAGTCCACGCTGCCGCGGCTGTCCGGCTGCAGCTCAAAGCCGGGAAACTCTCGGACCGGCTGGTCGATGTCCACGTCTACAAAGTCAGGAGGAATGATCTCCGCATAAACCCGACTCACGCCATCCGCATCGCTGACGCCGAACGCGCTGATCTGCGCCGTGTTGCCGCTGGCCAGCGTCTGCGGTGCCGTAACGCTGGTAATGATCGGCGAACCCGGGTCAAAGTCGGTGCCCGCCCCGACAAAAACGCCGGCTAGCGCAGCCAGATCTTCGACCGGCTCATTGCTGCTCCCGTCTCCATCGGCGTCGGCTTCTGGCTGCTGGTCGCTAAACGATGCCGTCATCACCTGAGACGCCGTGCCGTATGCGTCAGCGAGGTCCGAACCCGAGAAGATCTGTGTCCAAAACTGGTTCGAGAAGCTGAGAATACCGTCGGAGACAAATTTGGCGCTCTGCGCTTCGCCGGTGCTGGCCAGCACAATTCGGTTGACGGAGCTGTTCGCAAGGTCATCGACAAAACTGCCCGCCCGGCAGGCCTCGTAGATCACCACGGCCTGGCTCACGCCGTCCGGACCGGCCTGGGCGGTGTCCAGCGCTGACGCGAGCTGGCTTGCGCTCAGGGTGTTGCGAGGGTTCAACCGAAAGACGTCCTCCGAACCGTGATCGGCCAGATACACCACCAGCTGATCAGCGTCCGCGCCCCAGCCGGTAATCGCGTTGTTGAGCGCACCGGGCGTGGCGGGAGCGTCGACGTCCGATACGCCGTTGCCGTCCAGGTCCTCGTTTTGGTTGGACGACAGGTACATGATCTCATCGCCGCTAAGCCCCTGATAAGCCAAAGCAAGGTACGCGCTGTTGGTGAGTGCTTGGGTCGTTTCCCAAAGATTGTTGCCGGCATAGGGTCCACCGCCGGCCACTACAATCACCTTGGTCACCTGGCTCGGTGGAACCGGATCGAGCACCTGGACGTTGTTGTTCGCCCGATCGGTGATGTAGAGCAGGCCGTTGGGGGCAAAGTCGAGTCCTGAAGGGGCGGCGAACGAGCCAGGGAAATACCCGTACTCCCCGACCGACTGCAGAAGGACGCCATCCTGGCGAAAGATTTTGATCCTGGGCACGTCCGGCGCCACGTCCGGGATTTCGCCAAGCACAATCTTCCCGTCGGTGGCGATGGTCAGGGACGCGGGCGCGTTGAACGCCGCCGGCAGGAACGCGACGAAGTTGCCGAAGCGATCGAAGATCTCAAAACCGTCCTGCGACGGGCTTTGTACCGTGAAATAGATCAGCCCGTTGGGCGCGATCGCCACCTGCCGGAACTCACCGCCCGACCCTTCCGACTGCCAGCCCGCGAGCACCGTGCCATCCGGCGCCACCTTGAGCGCGCTGCCTTGATCGGTCACCAGAAACGCATTGCCGCCGCTGCCGATGACCATGTCCACGTAGTCCGCTCCGCTGGGCAGCGTAATCTGGTCAACAAAGTTCAGCTGGTTGTCGAAACGCTGGATCCGGTACTCGGTGCCCGTGTCGTCAAGCACGCTGACGCGAAATTGCCCGAACGCCGTACCGGCATCAAGCGCAATCATGCGGCTGAACTCACCGGGCCCGGTGCCCTCGCTGCCGAACCCGTTCTGTAGATCACCCTGCGGACTGAACTTCTGGACCCGGAAGTTGCCGGCATCGGCGATATACATGTTGCTGTTCGGCCCGGCGGCGAGATCAACCGGCTGTCGGAAGAAGCCCGGGGCGTCGTCAGCGCTCGAATACGGGGTGGAGAGGTTTAATGTCGAAGCGCCCGCTTCGACGTCTCCAACCCGACGAAAACGGACCACCTGGGCCAGATCGTTGGAGGCAAACCCAAGGTTGCCGGGCCCAAACTCCAGCCGGCGGATGGTCCTGGCGGGATCGTTGGCCTGGTATTCGTCCAGCACCGCGCCGAGCTCGTCGAAAACCTGCACCCGGTTGGCGTCGGCCACATACACCCGCCCCTGACGATCCAGGGTCAGGTCGCCCGGCTGCTGAAACTGGCCAGGATCGGTGCCGCTGCTGCCGACCTCAGTCAGAAACGTTGGCGGCGTGCTGATCGCATCACCCGGCTGCGCCCGAAGCACGATCAGCTGGTCCTCAGCGGCGTCGGCCAGGTAAACAAACCCGTCTTCCGACGCGCCCAGGCCACCCAAGATCTGCACGGTGCCGCCCCCGCAGGGTGCGCTGCTGCAGGACCCGAAGCTTGCCAGGAACTGGCCCTGCTCACTGAACTTCAAAACGCGATCGGGGAGACCCACGTAGACACACCCGCCAAGCCGCCGGCACCCGCGTTCAGTAATCGCCAGAAACTGTGGCACTTGGCCGCCAAGCTCCGTAGCGCCGAACTTGCGGATCAAGGTGCCTTCCGGATCGAGCATGTGTACCTGGGGGTCCAGATCACCCACCGTGTAAACCGCCTTGCGGCTGGCGGCGATCACGCGCGGTTTGCCGACGGTACCCGCGCCACCCGGGCCTTCGATAAACAAATTGCTGATCAGCAGTCCCAGCGGCGTAAAGCGCTGGATGCGGGAAAAATCAGCGTTGGCAACAAACAGCGCTTCGCCGGCGAACGCCACGTCAGGCGCCCCAGACCCGAAGTACCAGGGCTGCTGCAGCACGGGCCACAGCCGCCGGAAGCGAAACTCGGAGACCTCGTTGTCAGCGACCACCAGACTGAAGGTGTCCAGCGCCGTTTCACCGTCCTCGTCGGAGACTGAAACGTCCACCGTGTAGGGGCTGCCCGGGATGTCGGTCTGCTGCAGGGTCCCGCTGATGCGGCCGCTCACCGGGTCCAGCGTCAGGCTGTCGGGCAAGCCATTGGCCTGGAAATTGAGCACGTCACCGTCCGGATCCGCGAAGGCGCTGCCGACATCCATCAGAAAGCTGGTGCCGGCGCTGGTGAACTGATCCGCCAGCGAGTTGCGCAGCGTCACCTTGGTGTTGCCCGACAATCCGAAACACAGCGAGTTTTCCTGAGTCACCGACGAGCACTGATCGCGCGGCAGCCAGTCCGGACAGCTGATGCCGCTGCCGTCCAGATCAGCGGTCGCTCGCATCCGCCAGCTCACCATGCTCGCATTCGTCGACTGATCCCAATACCAGTACCGACCCAGCAATGGATTGCCGCCGACCGAGCCGTTGAAGACTACCGACACCCAGTAGCGTCCGGCCGGCAGCTCACACGCAGAGGCAGGCTCCTGCGGCAGGTTGATTTCGAAGTTGCCGCTGCTCGCCTGCGGCCCCAGCTGCGACAGCGCCACGTTGAAGCTGCAAACCTGGGCGTCCGGAGCGTTCTGGGTTTCACTATTTTGGTAGACGCGAACGTCCGCGCCTTCCGGCTCCAGCTCCGAACCGTTAAAGCTGCCGCGAACTCTTAGCTGATCTAGACGCCAAGCTGGACCATCGGGCACGCGAAAGCCGTCGGCGCTTTGCACGACAAACGCGGTACCCGGCGGGTCTGCATTGTGGCTGAGCCCCAGCAGTGGAGACGACTGGCACGCGCTCGTGCGGTCGATCAAATTGAGCGTCTGAGCGGCTGCTCCCGTGGCGGTGAGCAGCGCTACCGCCCCCGCGGCCAGCAGGCGCGCGAGCGTCGCGCGGCCAGGCCGATAACCGGTGCGCGGCATCAGGCCGGCCGAATCACCCCGGTGCACCGGCGGGTCTCAGCCATCCTGGCGACAGAGGGTGATGTTGGCCGCGAGCCTGGTGGGGCTCTCATCCTGTGCGGCGTTGGTGGAATCGCGGGCCACCCAGTTGTCCTGGGGCGCCAGCGGAACGGCGGAACCATCTTCGATCACAAAGCGGCTCTGCGGGCCACCCGGGCGCCGCTGACACTCGCTCGTTGACAGCACCTCACCCTGGGCAAAGCCACCGGGCAGCGTCTGCAGGCTGGCGCTGAGGTCGGTCTCCGGCGCTACGATCCGGATTTCCCCATCGTTGGAGAGCACCGAGCTGGCGGTCACCTGGCTGTCGGCTGAAGGCACAAACTGATCCGGGTCCAGCGTGATGTTGCCGCCAGGACCGCCAAACGCGTTGGCGCTGATGATGGTGCCGTTCAGAATCATAAACTCGGGCTGCGCGATCGTGATGTTGCCGCCGGCGCCTAATCCGGTGCCTACGGCCGTGGTGATCGACGTGTCCTGCAGGAAGAAGTCGCCGCCCATCTGGATCTCGATGTTGCCGCCGTCCGCTGACACCGCCTGCGTGCTGATGGTCGCGCCGTCAGTGTCGATACCACCGACCACCTGCAGGCGAATGTTGCCCGCGTTGCCGGTGCCGGTGCTGCTGGCCGCAATACGCGTTCCGTCCGCCAGCGTCAGGCTGGCCACGTCGACCAACACGCTGCCGCCCGTGCCTGCACCACCCGTGGCGGCGCTGATCAGCGTTCCCCGGATCTCGCTGCGCTGGCCGCGCAGTACCACGCTGCCGCCCGGGCTTGCGCCGGCAAACACCTGAGCCGAGATGTTGCTGTTGGTCAGCACCAGATCGCCGCTGGCTGAGAGCGTCACGCTGCCCCCGGCGCCGCGATTGGCCGTGCTGGCCACCGAAGCGTCCGTGACCGTCAGCCCGCCGGCCGCATCGACCGACACGCTGCCGGCGTCACCGTCCGCGGTGCCGGCGGCTGAGACCGTTGATCCGTCGACGAGCTGCACATCACTGCCGGATAGCGCGATGTTCCCGCCGCGGCCGCTGCCTGAGGTTGTGGCATCAACTCTGGCGTTGCTGGCGAGCATTAGGCTGCCGTTCGCAGCGATCGTGACCGACCCGCCGGCCCCTGCGCCGCCGGTTGCCGCCTGGGCAATACCGCCTTCCATCGCGATGTTGTTCGCGCGCAGCTCAACGTTGCCGCCGGTGCCGGAACCTGCGGCCACGGTAGCGGTTACGTCGGAGTTGGTCAGAGTCATGTCGCCGTCAGCGACCAAGGATACTGAACCGCCGCTGCCCGTATTGGCAGCACTCGAAATGCTGGCGTCAGAAGCGACCAGGCCTCCGGTGGCATTTAGACTGACGCTGCCGGCATCACCACTTGCCGTGCCTTGTGTCGTGACTGACGCCCCGCTTGCGAGACTGATCTCGTCAGCGGCGAACTGAATGCTGCCCCCCGAACCCGCGCCGCCCGTGGCGGCAGTGACTGCTCCACCGGTCATGGTCAGGTCGCCCGTTGTCAGTGCGATATCCCCGCCAGACTGACTTCCGTCAAGGACTGCGGCCGTAACTGACGTGTCGTCGAGCGAGATGGACTGCGGCGCTGTGAGCGTCACCGTGCCGCCCCGGCCTGCGAAGCTTTGGGAGGATATCTCCGAGCCTGTAGCCGAGATACCGGATTCACTCAACAGCTGAACGCTGCCAGCGTTTCCGAAGCCGCTAGTGGCGGCGCTAACCGAACTATCGTTGAGTGAGATTTCGCTCCCCGATATCGCCAACGAACCCGCGGTATTGTCCACGGCCTGCGCGGTCACGCTAGATCGTTCTAGGCTTACGGCCCCAGGCGTAGACACCGAAACGCTGCCGCCAATGCCTGCGCCACCGACGGTAGAACTGAGGGTACTGTCACTGACAAAAATATCCCCGAGTGAGGACACCATCACGGAGCCGCCGTCTCCGGAGACGGACGTGGCCGCAACACTGCTACCGTCAACTGTTAACTGCCCGCCGCTGAAAATGTCGATTGATCCGCTCTCGCCTGAGTCGGTTGCAGCAGTGATCTCGGCGTCCGAAAGCGCAACGTCGGAGGTCCCAAACAATGCTACTGACCCGCCTTGTCCGCCTTCGGCTGAGGAACTGATTACTGCCCCGTCGATCGTGACTTCAAAGCCAGAAACGATGACTGAACCAGCGTTTGCGCTGTCAGTTCCGGTGGCTGTGAGTTGCGCACCATCCCTCAGGTTCAGAAAAGCCGCGCTGACAATGACGTCGCCACCCTGACCGGATCCCGTTGCGTTAGAACTGAGACCGGAACCCTCCCCCGCGATTGTCACATTACCGCCAGCCGCAATGAGGGATACCGTGCCGCCCTGACCTCCGCCGCTTGCGCTGCTGTCGATCCGCCCCCCTTCTGTGAGCATGACGTCACCAGCGTCGAGAAAGATCTCACCGCCTGCACCCGAGCCGAACGTAGCCGCTTCGATCGATCCGCCCGCTACAGTGAGCTGATCGGTAATGACGAGAAGGTCGCCCCCGTCGCCGCTTCCGCCCAGTACCGTCGCGGAAACGAGCGTCTTGTCCAGCGTAATCATCGAAGGGCCCGTCAGCTCAATCGCTCCACCCTGTCCTAGGTTAGCCTCGGTGGTGACGGCGCTGTCAGCGGCCGTAATGCTGCTGATCGACCGAAGCACCACAGATCCCGCGTCACCAAGGCCGCTGGCGGTGGCTGAAACTTCGCTGCCGCTGAGGCTAATGCTGCCGGCCTGCAGGCTCACCCCGCCGGCGTCACCGTCGCCCGAGGCAACGCTTGAGATCAGCGACTGATCGACGGTCAAGCTGCCGAAGCCGTTGGTTGCCTGGCCTTCCAGCCGGCGTTCGTTGGGCGGGGCTCCACCGCCGACCGTGATGGTCACGGTGCCCGCGTCGCCGGTGCCGCCGGTGGCGGCCGTGATGCTGCTGTTGGCGATGCTCAAGGCATCCACTGCGGCAATGCTGACCGACCCGCCGTCACCGGCACCGCCGTCCACCGAAGCGGAGATCAACGATCCGTTGATGTCGACCCGATCCGCCGCCAGGCTGACGTCCCCGCCGTCACCGCGCACGGCAGACGAGGCGATTTCGCTGTCGCTGACGGAGAGCTGCGCGGTGCCGCTCAGCGCCACCGAACCAGCTGATCCGTTGCCGCTGCTGCGCGAGGTGACCTCCGAGCCGTTGCTCACCAGCAGCGTGTCTCCGCTGATTTCCACGTTGCCGCCGCTGCCGTTTCCATCAGTGGTCGCGCTGACGGTACTGCCGTCGACCAGTACCTGCGATGCCGCCAGGGTCACGGTCCCACCCTGTGGACCGGTCGAGACCGCCGCCGTCACGTCCGCGTTGCTGAGAGCAATCGACTGGCCCGCAGTGAGCGACACGCTACCTCCCCGCGAACCGTTGGCTGACGCGGTGACCGTGGCGCCGTCGATGGACAGCTGCTCGTCGCTTTGGATATCCACATCGCCACCGTTGCCGGTCGATACCGCACGGGCGGTCACGCGGGCTCCGTCGCTAATCGCCACATTTCCAGCGTTGATGGCGACGTTGCCGCCACGCCCGGCGCCGGCGGTGGCTGCGGTAATCTGGGTTCTGCTTCCGCTGGCGCTGAAATCGTCGGCGTTGATCTCCACCGACCCACCGCGCCCAGCGCCGCTGGTGGCGCTGTTGATCAGCGCCCCGTTGCTGGCCACAAACGTGTCGGTGTTGATACGGATGCCACCGGCATCACCGGTGGAGCTGCTCTCCGCCGAAATTTCCGCCAGGTTGTCCACCACCACAGAATCGGCGTCGATCGAGATAGAACCGCCGTCGCCGCTGCCGCCCGTCTGCGTGGTGATCAGGACGCCAAAGTCGCGAGCGACCAGCTCGCCGGTGTTGATGTCGATGGAACCGCCGTTACCCGAACTGCCGCCGAAGGTTGATGCGTCGATGGTGCCTTCGTCGAACAGGATCAGCTCAGCGGAGTCGACGACGATGTCGCCAGCGTTACCGGACCCAAGCGCAACCGATCGCACCGACGACTGCCCGTCCATCACAATGGTGCCGCTAGCGGTCATCGTGATGTTGCCGCCTCGACCCGAGTCAAAGGTGTTGGAGAACACCTTGCCCCGCTCGTCCATAAAAATGTTGTCGGCCACCAGCGTGACGTCGCCGGCGTCGCCGGCGCCCTGCGACTCGGTGCTGATGCTGGCGTTATCGACCACGACCAGCTCACCGGCGCGGATAATTACGTCGCCGGCGTCGCCGGCACCGAAGAAGCTGGACGACAGCACCTGGGTGTTGCCGGTCAGGTTAGCCTCACCGGTCACCTCGATAACGGTGCGACCCGAGTTCTGGTCGCTGAACGATACGGAGTTGAAGAAGCCGCTGTCGCTGTCCAGCGAACCGCCTCGAACCGTGATATCGCCTGCCTGCGTGCCGGTGAACAGGCCACCGCTGACGTCCAGATTGCCCGTGACCGGCAGCCGTGAGGTGTTTCGAAAAATGTCGATATCGCCGAGCGCTGAAAACCCGCTTACGTCGATCCCGTCGGCCGTCAGCGGCGCCTCACCCTGGGAGGCTACCGAGATCACCTGTGCGTGCCCGGCAGGCGCCTCGAGCCTGGCGTCATTGATCGAAATATCGCCGCCGACGAGGGCAAACGTATTGCCTTCCGGAATCGAGAGCACCGCTTCGTTCATGGTGATGCCGGCCGGCGCCCCCATGAAGCCAAAGCTGGCGACAGGCGCAGCGGAGAGGGTCGAAGGCCCTCCGGCTCCTCCGGCCGAAAAAGTGGTGCCGTCGGCAAACCGGAGGTAGTCCGCGGTGCTGAGATATAGCGAACCCTGCACATCCAGCGACGCGTTGGCGCCAAAAACCACGCCAGCCGGGTTAATCAGCCACAGGCTGACCGGTCCTGGTGCGGCCGTGCCAAGCTGCCCGTCAATGCGCGACAGGGCTCCGCCGGTCACGCGAGCGATGATATTGTCGAGCATCGAGGTCGAGGAGAACGTTGCCGACTCGCCGGTACCGATGCTGAAATCGGAAAAGCTGTGAAAAAGGTTGCCGCCTTCCAGCCGACCACGCGCCTGATCGATGAGATAGGCGGGGCCGTTCAGGGCCCCCGGGGCGCCGAGTGAACCATCAAAAACCACCTGGGCGTGGCTCCCCGTGCTCGCCGCCAGCATGATCGCTAGCGCGAGCCGGCGGTGCCGCATGCCGGACGCAATCGTCCGGGCAAGCGAAGAAGACTGTGCTTTTCTCATCGTGTTGCCGCTTCCCTGTTCACTGCCAGCCGAACCCGCTAAGCGGACCGGCGGCGCTTCCCCACCCCTACAGCATCGCCGAGATTGAACCGCGCACCCCGCAGAAATAATCGCGGCGCGTTGTAAGAAAAACCCTCGACCTGCTTGAGACTAGCACATTCATCTGGCCCCGGCGGCCCGCGGGAACTAGTATGATGGGAGAGGGATTTATGGGGAAAACTGTCGATTGAATGATCTGACACCGACGACCAGGCAGGGCACGCTCTGGGCTAAGGCTTTTGCACTGGGCACCGCGCTTTCCGCCGCGCTGACGGGTTCTATTTGTCTGGCGGCGGCCGATGCGGGTTACCGGCTCCTCGAAGACGGACAGTTTGCGGGAGCCCGGGCCGCGTTCCAGGCGTGCGTGAATGAGGCCAACCAGACGCAGCAGCGCTCGGACGCGATCGACTGTCTGCTGGGTCAGGGTGCGAGCACCATCATGCTCGGCGACCTCAGCAGCGCGCGCAGCGAGCTGGAGCAGGCGCTGACGCTGGCCGCGGACGCTCCCGTCAGAGCACGCCAGGCTCAGCTGTCGCTGGGCAGGCTCGCCACCTACCAGGCCCGATTTAACGAAGCTGAGCAGTTTTTTGATGACGTGCTGGCCAGCGCCGGTGCGGTCGATGACTCCAGCGACGCGGCCCGCGCCTGGCTGGGCAAAGCGGAGAACGCCCTCGCCCAGCTCAACCGGCCGGCCCTGCGCGATGCGCTGGAAAAAGCGCTGGAACAGACCCTGCTGACCGCCGATCCGGCGCTGCGGGCTCGCCTGGAGGTTGCGGCCGCAGACACGCTGCTCCGGTCCGATGAAACCCTCAAGCTGCAAAACTGGGACCTGAACCTGGGTGCGCGCACGGCCGCCGGTGCGCTTGAACTGGCGAGGCAAATGTCCAGCCCGCGCCTCAGCTCGCAGGCCGCTGGCTTACTGGGGGAATTCTATCTGCGGGCGGGTCGCGCACAGGAAGCGCTGGAGCTGGCCCGCCTGGCCACGTTCGAAGCCCAGAGCGTTGGCGCCACCGACCTCACCTATCGCTGGCAGTGGCTCAGCGGCCGGGCGCTTCGCGCGTCGGGCGATCTGCCGGGCGCCGAGGCCGCCATGGAGCGCGCGCTCACCGACCTCAGCGAAGTCCGATCCAGCCTGCTGACCGGCATCCGCGGTCGTCGGGAGCCGTTTCGCCAGCGGGTTGGTCCGTTGTTCCAGGACCACGCAGATATTCTTTTGACCCAGGCGGCGAGCGCCGCCCCGGACCGTCAGCAGCAGCTGCGGCGGCGCGCAAGGCAGGTGATCGAGGCGTTCAAGAGCGCAGAACTCCAGGACTACTTCCTGGATGAGTGCGTCGTCGACCTCGATATCGCCGATACCGCGCTCGACAGTCTGGACCGCCGCACCGCCGTCCTCTACCCGGTGCTGCTGAACGACCGCAGCGAGATGCTGGTGAGTATCGGTGGCACGATCCATCAGTACTCCGTGCCCGCCGGCGCCGACCAGATCGGTCGGGTGGCGCAGCAGTTTCGTCGCTCGCTCGAACGGCGCAGCTCGCATCAGTACCGCGTCCAGGCCAAGCGCCTTTACAACTGGCTTGTCCGCGATGCTGAACCGCTGCTCAAAGATGCCGGGGTCGATACCCTGGTGTTTGTGCCCGACGGCAGCCTGCGCAACGTGCCGCTCGCCGCCTTTCACGACGGGAAACAGTTTCTGGTCGAGCGGTTTGCGATTGCCACCACCCCAGGCCTCAGCCTCACCGATCCGCAGCCCATCGCCCGGCAGCAGCCTAGCTTCCTGCTGAACGGGCTGACCGACGCGGTGCAGGGATTTCCCGCGCTGCCCTCGGTCGAGGCGGAGCTGGCGTCACTTGGCGAGCTGTTCCCGGACCGGGTCACGATGCTGAAGAATCAGAGTTTTGTCGCCGGCAACGTTGAACAGGAAATGACTCAGCGGCCCTACAACATCGTGCACTTTGCGTCGCACGGTGAGTTCCAGGCGGACGTCAGCCAGTCTTTTCTGCTCACCTACGACGACAAGCTGAATATGGACCAGCTCGACGACTTTATGCAGCTGCGTCGCTTCAGCGACGAGCCCGTCGAGCTGCTGACGCTCTCCGCCTGCCGCACGGCGGCCGGTGACGACCGCGCGGCTCTCGGCCTCGCGGGTATCGCCATCCGGGCCGGCGCTCGCAGCGCGCTCGGGACGCTTTGGTACATCAACGACCGCGCCACCTCGGAACTGATCACCGAGTTTTACGGCGAGCTGGCGCAGGGCGACAGCTCAAAAGCCGTGGCGCTCGCCAAAGCGCAGCGCACACTGATCGCGGATCGCCGCTATCAGCATCCCGGTTATTGGGCACCGTTTCTGCTGATTGGAAACTGGCTGTGAGCGCAGCAAAGACAATCCCACGTTGTCGGGGTCGCTGGCTGGGTCCAGTGATGCTGGTACTGGCCGCACTGCCGCTTGCCGCCTGGGCTCAGGCAGGTGCCGGCGGTTCAGCCATTCGTTACCAGCCGTCCGACCCCAACGCACCTGCTGCAACCGTCGGCGGCAGTATCCGGGGCAGCGAAAACGACCTGTCGCTGACCGTCATCGCACCGCCTGGCCTGGCGGCGACCATCAGCCCGCGGCCGGTGATCTACTGGCATGCATCCAACCGCATCAACGTGCCGGTGGAGCTGGTGTTGATCGAAGAAGGGGGCGAGGAAGCGCTCGCAGAGGTCCGTCTCGACCCACCGCTGGATGGGGGAATGCAGGCTTTTGAGCTGCCCGACAACGTCAGCCTGGAGGTGGGTAAGGTTTATCAGTTTTCCGTCGCCGCCGTCGCGGACGAAAACGTCAGGTCGAACGACGTGTTTGCCAGCACGCTGCTCCAGCACGCTATGGCGCTGCTGTCGGATCCATCGGGCGGGCCACTCGAAAAAGCGCAGGAATTGGCCGCAGCCGGTGTCTGGTATGACGCGCTGGCACTCCTTGAGCAGGAGGCCGAGAATTCAGCGGCGGCGCGAGCGCTCCGGGACGAGCTGCTGCGGCAGGTAGGCCTTGGGCAGGTGCTGAACTAGCCGCCAACGCAACGATCCAACAGGGACGCGGGCTGCCGAAGCCTAGCGAAGGAAAGGAGAAGGACATGAAATTGAAGTCATGGGTTTATACGCTGGCGCTATGGGCGCTGCTCGCGGGCGGCAGCCTGGCTCAGGAGACCGACTATGAGCTGATGGAGCTGGACGCCGACAACGCCAGCGAGCAGGACATCATCGACGCGCTGACGCCACCACCGCCACTGGTGACCCGAAGCCTCGACGGCGAGGCGCCGGAAATGAAGCTGCGAGCCATCCCGCTGCGAATCCGGTTCGAGCTCGACTCCTACGAGCTGACGGAGTCTGCCCAGCAGACGCTGAATCGCCTAGGTTCTGCCCTCACCTCCGACTCACTGTCCGAGTTTCATTTTCGGGTGGAAGGTCATACGGATGCGTTGGGCGACGAGGACTACAATCTCGACCTGTCGCGTCGGCGAGCGGACGGCGTACGAAACTACCTGATCAACCTCTTCGAGATGGAGGCGAACCGGCTGGAGACCGTGGCGCGCGGCGAGAGCTCGCTGCTCAACCCGGACAATCCCAACGGCCCCGAAAACCGGGTTGTGCTGATCGTCAATCTCGGCCCACAGAACTAACTCAGCGGAGCCGCGCTACGCGGCCCAATCGTTCGCCGGGCGATTTCAAGGCAGACGAAAGGCACATGGCCACACCGCAGGCGTCGCGTAGCATTCAGGTTGACTGGTGTCGCCGGCAACGTCCCAATGCCTGAGGCCAGTTTGAAGCCAACGCCAGCCGGTTGTCCCAAGTCAACCGCCGGCGATGGCCCCGTGACCGGTTCCGTCCCCTGCGGAACCTCAAACCGGCCCCGTCCCAGGGCCGGTTTTTTTTCGCGCGTAGTTCCTACAGACATGTAGGAAATCCTCCATAAGGCTCGCTGCGCCGCTGGGCTATCCTGGTTCGGCTGCTGAGACACTGACGCACGGGAGGCGACGGATGGAGCAACGCAAAGAGCAACTGATTAGCGATATCCGGAGTCTCTACCGGAAGCTGCCCCTGTCACGTGCCGGACAAAGCCGTGAGTTCAAGCACGCGCAGTTTGTGCTGGAAAGTGTCCTTGCCATCAAAACCGCAGAGCTCAAGTCTTTAGGGGGATGCTGGCACTAGTATCCTGGCACGCGTGCTCGCTGTTGCAGCGCAGGGGCATTGGTTACAATGGCGGATTGCCTGACTTCCGGACAAGTCAATGGACGACCCAACGCCGGGCTCCGATAAATCCGCTGACAACACCGCTGCGACTTCCGCTCGAACCGACGCCGATCCAGGCCGCCACCTGAGCGAGGCTGCGGACGGTGATCGCACCTTCGATCAGAAGACCTTTCGCCAGGCCGTCGGTCAATTCGCTACCGGCGTCACCGTTGTCACCACACTGTTTGAGGGCTCACCCAAGGGCCTGACGGTGAACAGCTTCACGAGCGTTTCGTTGGCCCCGCCCCTGGTGCTCTGGAACCTTGGCGAAGGCTCCGACTCGCACCGTGCATTTATGGAAAGCGATGCGTTTGCGCTGCATATCCTGCACGCGGGCCAGGAGGCCCTGGCCAAGCGCTTTGCGACCCGCGGTGCCGACAAGTTTGGTGAAACGCCCTGGCAAAGCGGTCCCGGCGGCCTGCCGCTGCTCGACGACTGCCTAATCAGCCTCGAGTGCCAGGTTGAGCACCGTTATCCGGGCGGCGACCACGCAATTATTGTCGGCCGTGTCGGCGCCATTCACCACGGCGAAACCGGCTCACCGCTGATTTTTCACGGCGGCAGCTTCCTGACGCCCTGACCTCGGCCTTGCCGCCTTTCGGCGGTGTGCCGGCGATCGAAAGCCCCCACGCCGCTTCCGACGCCAATTGATTCGCAGCGTTTTCGGGCCTACCGTAGCTGGATCACACCCACATTGGCGTCCTCCGGGAATCGCGCGGAGCGCCGGGAAGGGGAACCGCGCCATGCTGTTTGAAACGCTTGCCCACTCGGGCCACGAAGAGGTGGTCTACTGCCATAACCCCGACGCGGGGCTGCGGGCCATCATCGCCATTCACAACACCACCCTGGGTCCAGCCCTCGGCGGCCTGCGTATGTGGCCCTACCCCACTGAGCAGGAGGCCCTGGACGACGTGCTGCGGCTGTCGCGCACCATGACCTTCAAAGCCGCCGTCGCCGGGCTGAATCTTGGGGGCGGCAAGTGTGTCATCCTCGGTGACCCGGCCAGCGATAAGTCTGAGGCCCTATTTCGCAGCCTCGGGCGATTTATCGAATCGCTGAACGGTCGGTACATCACCGCTGAGGATGTCGGCATCGATGTCAGCGACATGGAGTACGTCTTTCAGGAGACCGATAACGTCGTTGGTGTCCATCAGGTCCACGGCGGGTCCGGTGACCCCTCGCCGTTCACCGCTTACGGCACCATCCAGGGCATTCGGGCGAGCCTGCAGCATCAATTCGGCAATGAAAACCTCGCTGACTACAGTTTCGCCGTGCAGGGGGCCGGTCATGTGGGATTTGAGCTGGTCCGTCAGCTGAGGGCTCAGGATGCCAAGGTGTTTGTTACCGATATCCAAGAGTCGTCGGTCGTCCGCTGCGTTGAGGAGCTGGGTGCTGAGGCGGTTGCGCTGGACGACATCTACGACGTGGACGCGGACGTGTTCTGTCCGTCAGCGCTGGGTGGCGTGGTGAACGCGGAGACGATCCCCCGGTTCCGCTTCAAGATTATCTGCGGCAGCGCCAACAATCAGCTGGCGGACGATGAGTCAGGTAACGAGTTGAATCGTCAAGGAATTCTTTATGCCCCGGACTACGCGGTAAACGCCGGTGGGTTAATGAACGTGTCGATCGAATTCGAAGGCTATAACCGCGAGCGCGCCAAGCGTATGATGCGGACGATTTACGACAATGTCGGGACGATCTTTGAGATCGCCCGGCGCGACGACATCCCTACCTGGCTGGCGGCCAATCGTCTGGCCGAGCAACGGATTGACGCCATTGGTAAAATCAAATTGCCCTACCTGGGCCATCACCCCCATCGGTTTCCCGGAAGGAAGCGCGCTAACTGATGTTTGAACTCGACCAGGAACTTGAGCTGCTCCGCGAGACGGTGCAGCGCTTCGCCGCGGAAGTGATTGCGCCGCGGGCTGCGGAAATCGACGTCACCAACGATTTTCCCCGCGACCTTTGGCCCCAGCTCGGTGAGCTGGGCCTGTTGGCGCCGACCATCGACGAAGCTTACGGCGGCAGCGGGCTGGGTTTTTTGGCCCACCTGATCGCGATGGAGGAAATTTCGCGGGCCTCCGCATCGGTGGGCCTGTCGTACGGCGCCCATTCGAACCTATGCGTGATGAATCTCTACCGCCACGCCAGCGAGGAGCAGCGGGCCCGCTACCTGCCTCGCCTGGCGAGCGGAGAGCATGTCGGCGCGCTGGCGATGAGCGAACCCGGGGCCGGTTCTGACGTGGTTGGCTCGATGCGCTGCCGTGCGGTTCAGCACGGCGATCACTGGGTGGCCAACGGCTCGAAAATGTGGATTACCAACGGCCCCGATGCTGACGTTCTGCTGGTCTACATGCGGACGGCCGATCAGCCCGACTCGGGCTCCCGCTGCATGACCGCGTTTATTGTCGAAAAGGGTATGCCAGGCTTCTCCACGGCACAGAAGCTGGACAAGCTCGGGATGCGGGGCTCCAACACCTGCGAGCTGGTGTTTGAGGACTGCAAGATCCCCGATACCCACCGGCTCGGCGAGGTCAACCAGGGCGTCAAAATCCTGATGAGCGGGCTGGACACGGAGCGCCTGGTGCTGTCCGGTGGGCCGATCGGCATCATGCAGGCGGCCCTGGATGCGTCGGTGCCTTACGTCAATGAACGAGAGCAGTTTGGCCGCCCCATCGGCACGTTCGGCGTGATGCAGGCCAAGATTGCCGACATGTACACCGCGCTGCAGTCGTCTCGGGCGTTCAGCTACCGAGTGGCTGAGGACTACGATCGCGGCGTCAGCTCGCGAATCGATCCCGCCGCCTGCCTGCTGCTGGCGTCAGAAAACGCGGTCCAGGTGTGCCTGCAGGCGATTCAGGCGCTGGGCGGCAATGGCTACATCAACGAATACCCCGTAGGACGGCTGCTGCGTGACGCAAAGCTGTACGATATCGGCGCCGGCACCAATGAGATTCGACGAATGCTGATCGGTCGCGAGCTGCTGGGCGCGGGCTGATTCCAACCCGCCCTGGTCGCCCGTGACCGAAGATATCTTTTTACATTAAGAAAGGATTCAAAGTGACTGAAATTGTTATTGTTTCTGGCAAGAGAACCCCGATCGGTTCGTTTCAGGGACAGTTTGCGAGCGTGTCTGCACCGCAGCTAGCCAGCGCCGCTATCCGCGCCGTGCTGGAACAAACCGCCCTGCCCCCGGCAGACGTGAGCGAAGTGATCATGGGCAACGTCCTGCCGGCCGGCCTAGGCCAGGCCCCGGCCCGCCAGGCGGCGCTGGACGCCGGCCTGCCGACCTCGGTCGGCTGCCTGAGCGTCAATAAAGTCTGCGGCTCAGCCATGAAAACGCTGATGCTCGGACACGACATACTGCGCGCGGGATCTGCCTCGGTCATTCTCGCCGGCGGCATGGAGTCGATGACCAACGCACCCTACGTGCTGCCAAAGGCGCGAAAGGGCCTGCGGATGGGTCACGGCGAGGTGATCGACCACATGTTCTTCGACGGGTTGCAGAGTCCCTTCGACGGCAAAATGATGGGTGCCTTTGGAGAGGCAACCGCGGCCCGCTATGAGTTCAGCCGTGAAGATCAGGACGCTTTTGCCGTCGCCTCGATCGAGCGGGCGCTCAGCGCCGCTGACGCCGGCTACTTCGACGCTGAGATTGCGCCGGTGACGGTCAAAACCCGTGCCGGCGAGCAGGTGATCCTGCTGGACGAAGAGCCCCCGGGCTGCCGCATCGACAAAATCCCCGGCCTTCGCCCCGCGTTCGCCAAAGACGGCACGGTCACCGCCGCGACGTCCTCGAAGATTTCAGACGGTGCGGCGGCGGTCCTGATGATGACCGACGCGGAAGCCGAAAAACGCGGGCTGTCGCCGCTGGCTGCAGTTGTCGGGCACGCAACCTACGCCCATGAGCCGGAGTGGTTCACCACCGCGCCACCCAAAGCCTGCGAGCGACTGCTCGATCAGCTTGGCTGGCAGGTCAGCGATGTTGATCTTTGGGAAATCAACGAGGCTTTTGCCGCGGTCACGATGGCCGCAATGAAAGATCTCGGCCTGGATCACGCCAAGGTGAACGTGAACGGCGGCGCCTGCGCGCTTGGCCATCCGATCGGAGCCACAGGGAGCCGCATTGTCGTGACCCTGATGCACGCGCTTCGCCAGCGCGGGCTGAAGCGAGGTATCGCCGCGCTGTGTCTGGGTGGCGGCGAAGCCACGGCGGTAGCGCTGGAGGTCCGCTGATCGTGGACCCCACAGCGGAGCTGGCGGCACGAGGTTTGACGCGTTGAGCCGCATCGAAAACACGATCGACCCGGCCAGCGAAGGCTTTCAGGCCAACGCCGCCCACCTCGAGGGTCTGGTGGCGGATCTAAGAGCCGAGCTGGCCAAGGCCCAGCAGGGTGGCGGGGAAAAGTCGCGGCAGAAACACCTGGACCGCGGCAAGCTGCTGCCTCGCGAACGCATCAACCGGCTCCTCGATCACGGTAGTCCATTCCTGGAAATCTCGCCGCTGGCGGCACACGGACTTTACAACGGTGCCGCGCCCTGCGCGGGCGTCATCGCAGGCATCGGTCGAGTCCAGGGTATGGAAGTGATGGTGGTTGCTAATGACGCCACCGTCAAAGGCGGCACCTACTACCCGCTCACGGTCAAAAAGCATCTCCGGGCGCAGGAAATTGCCCTGGAAAACGAGCTGCCCTGCTTCTACCTCGTCGACTCAGGCGGAGCTTATCTGCCGCTGCAGGATGAGGTATTTCCCGACCGGGATCATTTTGGTCGGATCTTCTACAACCAGGCCCGCCTATCGGCGCGAAATATTCCCCAGATTGCCGTGGTGATGGGCTCCTGCA
This sequence comes from Pseudomonadota bacterium, assembly GCA_038747195.1. GTDB lineage: Bacteria > Pseudomonadota > Gammaproteobacteria > Xanthomonadales > SZUA-38 > JANQOZ01. The sequence goes on along the minus strand of JBCDKA010000022.1, from coordinate 4,093 downwards.
CCGCCGGTGGCGCCTACGTGCCGGCGATGTGCGATGAGTCGGTGATCGTGGCGGACCAGGGCACCATCTTTCTCGGCGGCCCTCCGCTGGTGAAAGCCGCCACCGGCGAGGAGGTCGACGCGGAAAGCCTCGGCGGCGCGCTCGTCCACTGCAGCCAGTCTGGCGTGACCGACCACTTCGCCCGGGACGACAGCCACGCGCTGGAACTGGCACGGCAGATCGCCGGCACCCTGAATCGGCGCAAGACCATGCCGCTTGCGGTGCGGGCGCCTGTCGAACCCGCCTACCCCGCGGAAGAAATTTATGGCGTGGTGCCGAGAGACACCCGCTATCCGTACGACGTGCGCCAGCTGATCGCCAGGTTGGTCGACGGCTCAGAGTTTCAGGAATTTAAGGCGATGTATGGGAAGACCCTGGTGTGCGGCTTTGCGCACCTGATGGGCTACCCGGTGGGCATTGTGGCAAACAACGGCATTCTGTTTTCAGAGTCCGCGCTCAAAGGGGCGCACTTTGTCCAGCTGTGCAACCAGCGCAACATTCCGCTCATCTTTCTGCAGAACATCACCGGCTTTATGGTCGGCAAAAAATATGAAAACGCCGGTATCGCCAAGGATGGGGCAAAGATGGTGACCGCCGTGGCCTGCAGCCACGTGCCCAAGTTTACCGTGGTGATCGGCGGCAGCTTCGGCGCCGGCAACTACGCCATGTGCGGCCGAGCCTACCAGCCGCGGATGCTGTTTATGTGGCCAAACGCCCGGATCTCGGTCATGGGCGGCGAGCAGGCCGGGGCCGTGCTGGCAACCGTCAAGCGAGACGGCCTCGCACTGCGCGGCGAAGACTGGCCCGAGGATGATGAGGCGGCTTTCCGTCAGACCATCGAGAACCAGTACGAGACTCAGGGCCATCCCTACTACGCCAGCGCCAGGCTCTGGGACGATGGCGTTATCGATCCCGCAGACACCCGCCAGGTACTTGGTCTGGCGCTCTCGGCCGCTACCAACGCGCCGATTGAGCCCGACCGCTTCGGCGTTTTCCGGATGTAAAAGATGACCGATACCCCACCACTCACCCAGCTTTCTCAGGACGATCGTGGCGTTGCGACCATCACTCTGAATCGCCCTCAAGTACACAACGCGTTCAACGCCGCGCTGATCACCCAGCTGCATCAGGACATCGTCCGGCTCGACGAAGACGAATCGGTTCGCGTGCTGGTCCTGACCGGCGAGGGCCGTTCGTTCTCCGCGGGCGCGGATCTGAACGGCATGAAAGAAATCGCTCAGGTCGACGAGCAGTCGAACATGGCTGACGCGCTCGCGCTGGCCGACATGCTCCGGCGACTGGCCTACACCAAGACCCCCACCGTGGCACGGGTGAACGGGGCCGCCTACGGTGGCGGCGTGGGACTCATCGCCTGCTGCGACGTGGCCATCGGGTCGGACGACGCGCGGTTTGGCCTGACCGAAACCCGTCTGGGGCTGGTACCTGCGGTCATCTCGCCGTACGTCATCAACGCCCTTGGCGCTCGCCAGGCTAACCGACTGTTCCTGACCGCCAGAATCTTTGCGGCCCACGACGCTGAGCGGCTGGGCCTGCTGCACCGCAGTGTTCCGGCGGCGGAGCTGGACGCGGCCGTCAACGAAGAAATCGACCTGCTGATGAAAGCGGGCCCCCAGGCACTCTTCGCCGCCAAGTCGCTGGTCGGCGCCGTCTCGGGACGCACCGAAGACTCCCAGAAGGCGCTGGATCAGGCGACCGCAAAGCTGATTGCAAGTCTGCGGGTATCCCCCGAAGGCCGCGAAGGCATCACGGCATTTCTGGAGAAGCGGGCCGCCAGCTGGGTGCCGCCCAAGTCATGATTCGGCGCCTGCTGATCGCCAACCGCGGCGAGATTGCCTGCCGCATCATCCGCACCTGTGGACGTCTCGGCATCGAGACGGTTGCGGTGTATTCCGAGGCAGACGCCAGCGCACTGCACACGAAGAGCGCCGACCAGGCGGTACTACTGGGGCCGGCCGCCGCCTCTGAATCCTATCTCAACATTCCCAAGCTGCTGGCTGCGGTCGCATCCACCGGTGCGGACGCTGTTCACCCCGGCTACGGATTTTTGAGCGAGAACGCAGACTTCGTCGCGGCTCTCGAGCGCGCGGACTGCACCTTTGTTGGCCCCGAGGCGCGAACGATTGCGCTCATGGGGTCGAAGGCAGACGCCAAGGCCACCATGGAAAAAGCGGGCGTGCCGGTAGTACCCGGCTACCACGGCGAAGAGCAGTCTACGGAGACCCTGCGGGAGGAGGCTGAGCGGGTGGGTTATCCGCTGATGTTGAAAGCCGCCGCCGGCGGTGGCGGCAAGGGCATGCGGATTGTTAGGAGCGGTGCCGAACTGCCCCAGGCGCTGGACTCGGCACGCCGCGAGGCGCTGGGAGCCTTTGGCGACGATCGGATGATCCTCGAACGCTATCTCGAAACCCCACGCCATCTGGAGGTGCAGATCTTTGGTGACGGCCAGGGCAACGTGGTGCATCTGTTTGAACGCGACTGTTCCGCCCAGCGCCGCTACCAGAAGGTGCTGGAAGAATCTCCTGCCCCCGGTCTGAGCGACGAGCAGCGGCTTGCTCTTTGCAACGCCGGCGTCGAGGCGGCTCGCGCCGTCGACTATCGCGGCGCCGGCACCGTGGAGTTTATCGCCGACTCGAAGGGCGAGTTTTTTTTCATGGAGATGAATACCCGCCTGCAGGTTGAGCACCCGGTCACCGAAGCGGTTACGGCCATCGATCTGGTGGAGTGGCAGCTTCGGGTGGCTGCCGGCGAAACCCTGCCCCTGCCGCAAGACCGGATCCGCTGCCAGGGCCACGCGCTCGAAGCCCGGATCTACGCCGAAGACCCCGACGCCGGCTTTCTCCCCGCCAGCGGCACGCTCAGCTGGCTCCGCTTTCCCAGCGGCGCGCGGACCGACGCTGGCTTTCAGGAGGGTGACGAGGTGACGGTCCACTACGACCCCATGCTCGCCAAGATGATTACCCATGGGTCTTCCCGGCGAGAGGCGCTGACCCAGATGGAGCAGGCTCTCGCTGCTGCGCGTCTGGCCGGTCCGCGGACCAATCTGGCGTTTCTTGCCCGGCTGATCCGGCTGCCCGCTTTTGTCGAAGGCGCTATGCACACGGCGCTTCTCGACAGCGAACTGCCCGCCGGGGCGCCAGCTGAGGTGTTGACCCAGCACCTCGTCGCCGCAGCCGTGACGCTGGACCTGGATCGATGGAGCGGCAGTGCCGAGCGAAACGGCACGGCGGATATCTTCAGCCCATGGTCCGCTCTTAGCGGCTGGCGCGTGGGACTGGCCGCTTGGCGGGAATACCACCTCGGCGATCGCGACGCGCGGCACGTGGTTCGACTTCGGGGCACCCCAGCCGCGGGTTACGACGCCAGGCTGGACGACGAGCCCGAGCAGCATCTCAGCACCGTCCAACGAGATGCCAACCTCTTGTCCTGGCAAACGGATGGGCGACGCCGACGCCTCGTTGCCGAGGCCTCGGGCACGCAGGTTCATGTGGCCGGCAGCGGTTTCATTCATCAGTTTGAACACGTTGAGCACCAGGCCGGCGGCGAGCTCGACACCGCTGCTGACAGCCGTGTGCTGGCGCCGATGCCCGGCAAAGTGGTGACCATCCGGGTGAGCGAGGGTGACGCCGTCGAGCCCGGTCAGGAGCTGATGGTGATGGAAGCGATGAAGATGGAGCTGAGCCTGAAGGCGCCGGCGAGCGGCAGCGTAAGCGCCATCAACTGCTCGACGGGAAGCTTTGTGGAAGCCGACACCCTGCTGCTAGAGCTGGAGCTGGCCGAAGCTGAGGACGAAACCGACTGAGCGTTAACCGAGCTGCGCTTTGGGCTGGCCTTTGCAGTATTCGAGGGACAAACTGAGAAACTGCTGGAGCTTGGCGTCCACGTTCTCGGCGCTCAGGGAATCGAGGCCCCGGAAATCGTACTGATTGCTCACCCGCGGGTTGCTGCGATTCTGGAAATTCATCATGTGAGCCACGCGCCGCGCGCCCATCTGCAGCACAATCTTGTAGCAGCAGGTCTCGAGCGCCAGGGGCGT
>JBCDKA010000021.1:0-41791 GCA_038747195.1 Pseudomonadota bacterium | reverse complement strand
CGTTGCTGACAACCAAACCAACGCTGAGGCCGGCTGGTTTTCCGATCCGCCAAAGGGCGATCTGCATGTCTCGTCAGCCGGTGCGGCGAGCGCTCAGCTTGTCCCGCGCTCAGCTTCGGCGATCTTCGATTTTGATGGTATGCGGCGGTCCGCGCAGACGCCCGTCGGCGCGGACGAGCCGGTGGCCATCCTCTTCCGCGATGGGTTCGAGGACTGATTTAGCGTCACGGTCCGCCGGGATGCGGAATACGGTATACACCTCGCCAGCGCTGCCCCTATACTCGACAATCATTAAAATTGTTAGGGTAGTTCCATGGCCGATTCGGTCTTCCAGAACGTAAGTGCCTACGAGGTTGGCGAGCAGGCCGGCCTGGCTTCATTAAGCCGCGTGAGTCGAGAGGTCGGTGAACCGGGGCCCGGCGAGGTGCTGGTCAAGACTCAGGCTGCTTCGCTGAACTACCGGGACATTATGGTGCTTGAAGGCCGCTACGGCGCGAAAAAGCCGGAAGACCGGATTCCGGTGGGTGATGGCGCTGGCGAGGTGGTGGCCGTAGGCGCAAACGTTGCCGGGATCTCAGTCGGGGACCGTGTCTCAGCGCCTCACTTCAATCTCTGGCTCGACGGCGAGTACAACCCAAGTATCTTTGCTGCAGACATGGGTAACTCGGCCGATGGCTGGCTGGCCGAAGTGGTTCGGCTGCCCGCAAGCGCCTGCGTGACGCTACCCAACAATCTCAGTTTCGAGTCCGCGGCCGCCTTGGGCGCCGCCGGCATTACGGCCTGGCGCGTGGTAGAGGTTCTGGGCAAGGTGAAAGCGGGTGATGTGGTCCTGACGCTCGGCACCGGCGGCGTGTCCATCATGTCGCTGCAAATTGCCAAGATGAACGGCGCTAAGGTGGTCATTACCTCTTCGAGCAATGAAAAGCTTGAGCTGGCGCGTTCGCTGGGTGCCGATTCCACCATCAACTACCGCGAACGAGCAGACTGGGAAAATGCGGTCCTTGAGGAAACCGGCGGTGCTGACATCGTGGTCGAAACCGTGGGTCTCAGCACCTTGGATCAGTCGCTGGCGGCCTGTGCGCCCAACGCACGGCTCGGCTTTTTGGGCGCCCTGGGCGGCATGCCGGCGGAGGGACCCAAGCTTACCGCCATGCTTATCAAGAACGTTGTGGTCCAGGGGATCACGGCCGGCAGCCGCAAGAACTTCGCGGACCTGCTCCGAGCCTGCAGTCTAAACGGCGTTCGCCCGCACATTGATCGTCGTTTTTCCTTCGATGAGGCGCCCGCGGCACTCGAGTACCTCGCCAGTGCGCAGCACGTCGGAAAAGTGGTGATCACTTTCGGCTAAAGAGGGCCGATTCGGCCTTTTCCCGGCGAACGGTGATCCCGTTCGCCGGCCCTTTGCGCTTATGACCTTTGAAGCCCATCAAAGGAACCGTCATGAGCGTGAGAACCACGGCGTTGCTTTTCGCTGCATTGCTGACCAGCTTTTCCGCCGCAGCACAGCTGCGTGAAACGGGAGCGGACGACTTTCGTATCACCAACTTTGGTCCGGCTGACGACACGTTCGCCTTCGCCGCCCGTCAGACCATGGTTTACAACCCGCAGAACGATGAGTTCTATGTGGTCTTTCTGGGACGCCGGCCTGAGGCCCCGGTCGCCTCAGACGAAATCGAAATGTATGGGCTGCGGCTGGATCGGCTCGGGTCGCCGATCGGCGATCCGGTGCTACTCACCAGCGTCGACGGTATCGGAGCTGCCGGAGACTCGCCGCAGGAGCGGCGGCTCGCCTATGATCCGAATCGCAACGGTTACGTCGTCGTTTACAGCGCGCAGGACTCGGAGTTCGGCTCGAGCAGCGTGGATATCTACGGGCGCCTGATTGGCGCGAACGGGCAGCCAGTAGGCCCGGCGTTCGTCGTCGATGACAACGCCACCGGTGATTTTCGGCCCGATATCGCCTTCAACTCGCAGGACGGCGAGTTTCTGGTGGTTTGGACCCGCGTCGTCGATGGAGTTTTCAACCGAACCATCCAGGCCCGACGGTTCGACGCCGTGGATGGTGCGCCGATCGGCGAGGTGTTTCGGGTCGACAGCATCGACGGCTTCAAGACCAATCCGACGGTCGTGTACAACAACGTAGACAATGAGTATCTCGTGGCGTGGGCCAACAATACCGAGGCCCCCCGGTTTCGGATTCTATCCGCGGACGGAACGCTGCAAATAACGCCTGAGCGCGCTTACGCAACGCCGGGGTTCTTCACCGCGCGGTCGGAAATTGTTTTCAATCCCGATCTCGGCGAATACCTGATCGTTTTTGGCCATAGCGATCCGGCCGAGGGTGTGGTCCAAGAGTCGTATGAAATGTTTGGTCGGCGCATCGACTCGGCCGGCAACGCGCTCGGTGCCGGCAAATTTCGGATTAGCTTCTCGGCGTTCGTCGATAGTTTCACGCGGGCGGGCGCCAACGTCGACTGCCAGCCCGGCGGCCAATGTCTCGAGACCGCTCGCCCGGGGGTCTTTTATTCCAGCGGCGAACGCGCCTATTTTGTGGCCTGGAGCGGCAATCTGCGGGTACAAAACGATCCGGACCGCGAGGTCTTTCTGCGCGTGCTCCGAGCAGGGGCTGACCCGGCGCCCGGTGCAGATCAGCTGCAGATCAGCAACATGGGGAGTGACAACATAAACTTTCTTGGGTTACTCCCCAACGTGGCTGCTTCCTCGGCGGGGCTGCTGGTTACCTGGTGGGGTGACGACAACGCCAACGGCGGTATCGACAACAAGTTTGAGCTCTGGGGACAGCGACTGCTGCCGCAGCTCTTCGCCGACGGCTTCGAGGTCACTTCTAACTAAGGGGCAGGTGGACCGCCGCGATCGATCGCGCTAAAGGTTTGATTCCGGCTGCCGATGGGTCCTCTTTAAAGGAAAGAAGCGTCCCGCTCTTGTGAACCTGGCAGAGGTCAAAATTCGAACCAATACCGTGCGTATTGGCATGTTCGTCAGCCGACTCGATCGGCCCTGGCTGGAAACACCGTTTTCGCTGCAGGGATTCCACGTACGAAACCCGGATCAGCTGCAGCAGCTCACGAAGTTCTGTCGGCACGTGTTTGTGGACACCAGCCGCGGCGAGGCGCCCGACCCTCGGTTTGTTGTTCACGACGACCACCAGGAGCTCGATCCGCAGGCTTTGGCGGAGATTGAAGAGCTCCGAGACACCGAATATGAGCAGCAGACCGAGATCCGGGATGAAATCGGTCCGGCCTCCCAAACCTACGATTCGCTGAACCAGGACATCAGTCAGGTGATGACGGATCTGCGTCACGGCAAAAAGCTTGATCTCGATCGTCTTTCCGAGGGGGTGGCGCTGATGATCGATTCGATCATGCGCTGTCCGGACGCTTTTGCCTGTCTGACTGACCTCAAGCGCAAAGACGTCTACTCCTATCGACACTCGCTGGGGACCTCGGTCTGGGCCGCCACCTTCGGCCGCCACCTGGGTCTGAATCGCGGATCGATCGAGCGTCTGGCGCTCGGCGGATTGCTGCTGGACGTGGGCAAGACCCGGATTCCCGTCGAGCTGCTCAACCACGCTGAACAGCTTTCCGAGGGCGCGCTCAAAACGCTCCAGAGTCACGTGCAGCATAGCGTCGACATCCTGTCGGAAACCTCTGCGGCAGACGACAAGGTGATCGAGATGGTTGCGACCCACCACGAGCGTTTTGACGGCAATGGCTATCCCGCGGGTCTGCGGGGCCGCGAAATCCCGATGTTTGGCCGCATTGCGGGCATCGTGGATACCTATGACGCGCTGACCAGCGAGCGACTTTACGCCAAGTCGATGTCGCCCCACAGCGCGGTGAACCTGCTGTACGAGTGGCGTGGGGTGGAATACCAAAGCGAGCTGGTTGAGCAGTTTATTCAGGCCGTGGGCATCTTCCCCACCGGTACGCTGGTGGAGCTCAACAGCGGTGAGGTGGGTGTGGTGATCTCACTCAACGGTATCCGCCGCCTTCAGCCGAAGCTGATGCTGCTGCTCGACAGCAACAAGCAGCCGCTGGACGAATTTGTGGAGCTGGATCTGAAGGAGCTTGATGAGGCCGGCGACGACTCCATCACGATCAAGCGGGGCCTGCCGCCCAGCTCCTATGGTCTCGACACCGAGAACCTGTTCCTGTGAACGAAGACAAGCTCACAGGCTTGCAGGACCGGGCCAGCTTTATGCAGCGCCTGAAGCTGCATTGTGAGCAGGCGATCACCATGGGCCATTTGCTCGGGCTGGTGATCATCGACCTCGACCGCTTTTATCGCATCAACGACCAGTTTGGCTTTCAGGTCGGAGACGAGGCGCTGCGCCACGTGGCATCGCTAGCCACCGGCGTGGCTCGTAAGCGTGATTTGGTGGCCCGCATCGGTGGCAACCAGTTTGCGCTGATCCTACCGGGGATCATGAACCAAGGTCATGCCGTGCTGGCTGCCGCCAAGCTCTTCCGAATGATGGAGGCGCCGATTGAGCTTTGTGGCCACAAGGTGCTGATGAAAGGCTCTGCCGGTATTGCGGTCAGCCCAAATCACAGTTCGAACTTTGATCGGCTGTTTGCGCACGCTGAACGCGCCATGAGGCAAGCCCGCGAAAGTGAGGAAAGCTACCGGCTCTCTGATGCGGACGCCGACGAGTCGGACGACAATGCTGTCAGCCTCGAATTTGAGCTGGAGTCGGCCTTTGCGTCTGGCGATCTGCGGATGTTTTTCCAGCCGAAGGTGCAAATGAGCAGCCGCCGGCCGGTAGGCGCGGAGGCGCTGATGCGCTGGAAGAGCGGCATTCGCGGCTACGTTCCGCCGGAGCAGTTTATTGCAGCGGGCGAGCGCGCCGGGCTGATCAACAGCATGACTCAATGGGCCCTCAACGTGTCGCTTCAGCTGGCGGCCAAGTGGCCGGATCGATTTGGCGCCCAGACGATTGCCGTCAACCTGTCACCCACCGTGATGGCTGACCCGGATCTCCTGGACATGGTGAGCAACTGTCTCGGCGTGTGGGAAGTGCCGCGAGATGCCCTGGTGCTCGAGATCACGGAGAGCTCAGCGCTGTCCGACCCTGAGAAGAACTTTCAGAAATTTAAGGAGCTGGCCGACCTCGGCGTCCAGATTTCGCTGGATGACTTCGGTACCGGCTACTCGTCGCTAGCCTACTTCCGGGATATCCCGGCCGATGAGGTTAAGCTCGACAAGATGTTCGTCCAGCGGATGGTTTCCAACGAGGCGGACCGAAAAATCGCTCGGCTGGTGATCGAGCTGGCGCATGCCTTCGACATGTCGATCACCGCTGAGGGTGTCGAAGATGCAGACACTTTTCGGCTGCTGGCGAGCATGGGCTGCGACTACGCGCAGGGCTTCTTCATCGCCAAGCCGATGCCCCATGAGGACTATCTAGTGTGGCTGCGGCAATATGACGGGCTCAGCCAGAGCGGCGCAAAATTCTGCAAGGCGTCCTGAAGCCTCCTGCGAGGTGTATTGACTACCGGCTTGCCGGCACCCAGCTGGCACCCGGATGAGGGAGCAGCAGCAGATCGCAGTTCATCTTCGGAATGAGATCGCGTGGCGTGCTGCCAATCAGCAGCTCCTGCCAGCGAGATCGGTTGACCAGCCCGAGGACGCAGATGTCAAATTGGCGGGTTTCCACAAAAGCGGTGATGGCCTCTGCTGGCGTTGAGTGAGAGAAGTGAACCGGCACCTGCTCCGCCTTGTCTGCCGGCAGGAGTTTGCGGATGGCTGCCTCATTCTCTCCATCATGTTTATCGCGGTACTGATAGGTGTAAGGCTGATCCCCATCCAGCACAGGCGTCATGCCGGCCGCATGCAGCAGCTCGTAGGGCTGCCCGAGCGATGCCTCCAGGCGCTCTGAAAGGTTGATGATTGCCTGATCGATCTCATCACTTTTGTCGTGGGCATGGCCCGGATCAACGCATGACAGCGTCCTTGGCGGTGATGCCCACTCATGGTGGTGGCACAGCATCAGGGGAGTCTTACATCCGCGGATCAGGCGCCACTCGCTGGTGCTGGGCCGGTCATCGCGGGTGGTAGCCATCACCACAAGGTCAGGTTTTTCCGCCTCGATCGCCTGCAGAAGCTGCTCATCAAAGGGGTGCCCCCAGTGAACCGCCGCGCCGGCAACGGGTACATCAAGCGTTTCCTTGAGCTGGTCAAGCCGCTCGGTTCCCTGGCTCATCAGCTTTTCCTGGTCCGCTTTGCCCTGGTCGCCCAGATGAAACAGGTCACGGGCAAGATTCGGTTTCCACACCACCATATGAAGATGCAGCCTGGCGTCACAATGCTGGGCGATCTTTGTGGCGCGCTCCAGCGCGGTGGTCTCCGCCTCGTTGGTATGCACCGCAACGAGAATATTGTCGAATGGCATCCGGAGTCTCCTTCAGTTGTGCTCCCTATCGTGGCAGCGCCCCGCGCATTGCAACCGAGGCGTGCTGCCTGGCAACACTAGCAGTCTGCAATGCCGCCGTTTATTCGTAAAAGGTCGTATTGCTGCGGGGTATCAGGGGGCGGGAGACTGGTCGGACACGGGGGAAATCCGGACGTCAACGCGGAGGGCGGTCTTACGAAAAGCGAGCTGGCATAGCCCGTAAAAACCGACCAGCAGCAGAGACAGATTCCATTCGAGGATGTTGCTAAGCGCCTTTCGATCAAGCGCCCATTCTTTGGCCGGCACGCTGGCCAGGCCCATCAACAGCAGCAGCACGCACGAGGTGAGCATGGCGCGCGACAGTCTACGTGACAGACCCCAGCTCTCCCCGTGCCGGGAGACGTAGCCGGCCAGGATGAGCTGGGCAAGGTAGGACAGGCCGAAGTAGCAGTTGATGCCATAGCGCCGCATCAGCCGATAGCCCTCGCCGCTGGTGCCGAGATAAACCACGTAGACAATCAGAAACAGACTGCCCCCGATTCCCAGCCACGTCATGGCGCGAAGCCGCAGGCTGCCCGGTACCGACAGCAGGCCCAGCCAAACGGCGGCCAGCGTCCAAAACAACATGGTCAGGACCGCGTTGGCGATCATGGCGCCGCGAAACATAAAGATGGCCGGTTCGCCGCGGCCGGCGGCACTGATGCTGGCGCAGCCGTGCAGATAGGGAATACAGGCGGGGATCGCTTCGGCTTCGGTGGAAATCCACCACGCCAGGTTCACGGCGAGAACCGGCAGAACAAAAACCAGCAGGGGTAGCCAACTCAGCCAGCGAAGGGGCAGCGAGGCAGCGACCAGCTTTGGCATTTAGCCGCCTCGTGCTCCGATCGGCCGACGTTGACATCGCGGAAGAACCCAAGCTGTCGTCGGCTGTGATTGAGCCTGCGGCGGGCGAATCATCGGACCGAGGGCGGGCTCAGCTCAGCAGGTCGGGAAACGTCAGCAGCATCGCGACGGCCAGTCCGAGCCCCAGGAGCATGCCGACACTGACGAGCATAACGTCCAGCTTATGCAGCCGATCGAAGCGGGCGTTTTCGCCCTCGTCTCGCGCGGCGTTGATAGCCGGGATCAGGCGCCATCCGATCGCAAACAAGATCGTCATCACCGCGGCGGGGATCAGATACCCCAACGCCAGTTTTGTCGTCAGATCGCCCATAAAGCTAACCACGGCAGCGCCAATAGTTATCAGAACTCCGCCAGCGACGGCAAACGCATGGTAACGAGGCCAGTAGGCCCGCAGCAGCGGTCCGCCGGTTTGCTCGCCCAGAACCCGGATTACCAGGGGTGCGACGGCGCCGGAACCGAAGACCAGCGCGCCTACGTAAAACGTCAGTACGCTGAGCAGTCCGAGCAGCAGATAACTTTGAATAGAAACGTCCATCACATCGTCCTTTATCAACTCCGGCTACGGTAAGAAACTGCTCGTCAAGCCTTCGTCATTGAATCGAAGCGGATTCAGCGGGGGCGTGTACCCCGGATGCCCAGCCATACGGCGTCTAGCAGATCCAGCGGCAAACCGAGCCGGATCTTGCGCAACGTTGCGGCCCGGATACGTCGTTTGGACCTTCGATGGGCATATGGATCGAGCGCCTTATAGTCCTCTGCGGCCCGCTGGGCTTCCTTCTGCAGCTCCGATGGATCGGCGAGCTGGTCAAAGAAGCCCGCCACCAGCGCCTCTTCGACGTCAAAGAACGTCGACAGCGTGACGGCCCGCTGATAGGCGGCTGGCGTCAGGCGGTGTTTCAGCGTGAGAGCCGCCACCCGAGGCATGGTCAGCCCAAGGGCCACCTCGTTGGCGGAAATCTTGAAGTCACCGCGGCTTCCGATCACGTGGTCAGCGGAGAGCATCAGAAAGACGCCCATGGCCATGGCGTGGCCGCTGCAGGCGGCGATGACCGGATAGGGATAGGACATCACCCGCGCGGTCATGCCATAGCCGGCGCGAAGCATCCCCAGGGCCTGGGCGCCCCCGCGCCTCATCACCTTCAGGTCGAAGCCGGCCGAAAAAACATCCTCGCGACCCGTGAGAATGATGAGCGCACGGTCTTGCTCAGCGCGGTCAATGGCCTTGCGTAGCGCATGGAGCAGGGACGGCGAGAGGGCGTTACGCTTGCCGTCATCCATAGCGATGGTGGCGACGCCATCAGCCAAATGGTACTCAACGAGGGGGGAGTCCATCAGCGTTTCGCTGGTCCGCGCCGACCGTTATCGGGGCGCGTAGACCGTGAGTTCCAGCTCCACAAGCCCGGTGTCGGTAAACAGTTCGCTGACGCCGATGGCGGTCCAGGCGGGTGTCTCCGTTCCCATGAACTCGCGTTTGACGTCACGTATCGCGGCCATATGCGCGAGTTTCCCCTCGGTGAAATACGGACTGGAAAACACGTGATAGCTGTTGATTCGTACAACGTCCTTCAGCGATGCGTCGAGCGACTGCAGGGTTTTCTCCAGATCAGCAAAGGAGCGTCGCAGGCTTTCCTTGAACGCCTCAGCGCCGATCGGTTCGGAGCCCGGCGGGCCGGCGATGACGCCTGACATGTGAATGTAGTCACCGGTGCGAACGGCCGGCGCATAGCCCCAGCTTGCCTGGAAGTCCCGGGCGCCCTGGCTGGCGGCTACCGCAACGGTTCGATCGCCGTTTGAATCCTCGGCTTGCTTTGTCTCCTGCGCCTGTACGGGTGCCAGGTACAGCAGAATCAGAACGATCATGAGTTTCTGGATTTGCATAGACGCCTCCGGCTAACGCTGTCCCGCTATTGTCCCACGAGAACCCGACTTAGGGCGGCGATTGCTGCCCACGAGGTTCTTGGGCGGCGTCACCTGATTTTACATAGCCAGCGGACAAGGGCTGCTACACTCTGGCTTTATACCACCTGGCGTCCCGACATTGCCGACCAGCCGCCTTCAACATGCTGCTCGTCTCGGAATCACCAGTCTGCTTCTGCTGGTTTGTGGTGTGCGGCTGCCGCACGCGGCTGAGGCGCCGGTTTGGTCCAGCCCCAGCGCCGTTCATTTTGACGTCCTAACGTTGGCGGATGGCCTGTCGGACTCAACCGTCTACAGCGTCTCCCGAGATAGCCAGGGACAGATGTGGTTCGGTCTTGCCGCCGGCGGGGCCAACCGCTACGACGGCTATCGGGTAGAGGCGTTTCTCCATGATCCGGCGACCCCATCGTCCCTCTCACATTCTGCGGCCGGCGAGGTGCTGGCCACCCGCAGTGGCCATGTGCTCATCGGGACCTGGGGCGGCGGTCTCAACCGCATGCTCGATGCTGACGGTCGCTTTGAACGGCTAAATCCCGGGACGCCACCTCAACGAATACAAGTGCTGTTCGAAGATCGAGAGAGCAGGATCTGGGTGGGCTCCGCGGATGACGGACTCTATCGCTTGGCGAACGCCTCCGGCGCCGACCTGGAGCCGGTATTTCGGCCTGATGGCGAGGGGTTCGGTCGGGTATGGTCGTTGACCGAAGATCCGTCAGGCAGGCTCTGGGCGGCAACCGATCGAGGGCTTTTCGACTTGCGCGGCACCGAGGTGCGCCCCGAAAACGGCTGGACCGGGCATCCCCGCGCGGTGCTCCACGACGGGGAGTCTTTGTGGGTGGCTGACAGCCAGGCGGTATTTCGCTGGCAGGATGATCAGCTCACGGTGCTGCAAGCTGGACTGCCGCTGATTAACACGCTGGCCCGCTCGCCGTGGGGCAACGTGTTGGTGGGAACGCTTGCCGGCCTGGTGGCCTTCGACGGTGAAGGTCAGCGTGTTGCTCCCTTCGGGCGTGCGGAGCTCAGTCTTTTTCCTGATCGGAATATTCGGCGGATCTATTTTGACGAAACCGGTGTCGGCTGGATTGCCACCCGAGAGGCCGGCGTTATCCTCGCGCTTCCGACGGCCCAGGGGTTTGACGGATTCTCGCTGGATTCCAGCCTGGATACGGCCGATACGCTGATCGAGCTGGCTATCGACGACGTGCTGATCGGCTCCCGAAGGGGCCTCTGGCGACTGAGAAAAGGGCGTGGGCATAGCCAGCTGGAACAGATCCCGGGCAGCGAAGGCCTGTCGATCAATCGGCTGGAGCGGACCGAAGACGGCGTGCTGCTCGGCACGTATGACGGTTTGCTGAGGTTTGACCCGGTCAGCGGACTTTTGAGTTCTACGCCTGAGTTCGCTGCGGTCAACGGCATGATGGTGACAGCGGTCAACGTGGCGCCCGACGGGACCACGGATGTCGGTACGTTTGCCGACGGTCTGTTCCGTTTTCTGCCGGATGGCGAGGTCAAGCAGCTGGTACGGGGCGGCGCCAATCCAATCCCGGGTGTAGCCGTCAGCGATATCGAAGTGGATAGCCTCGGTCGCACCTGGCTCGGTCTTTGGGACGCGGGTATCGCCAGGATTGATCCGCAGGGCGCGATCTCTTCATTTGAGCGTGACTCACTGGCTATCGAAGGACTGATTCATGATCTGCTGCCGACCGACGAGGCCTTGTGGGTTGCCACCAGCTTTGGCTTAAGCCGGTTTGATCCCGTGACCGGCGAGAGCCTGTCGGTCAATCTCATTCGCGAATTCCCCAACACGGCGGTGCAGCGTTTGGCAGAGGGGGCGGGCCGCATCTGGGCCGGAACGACCCGTGGGGTTGTTGCTATCGACCCGGCGTCGCTTAGCGTGACCCGGTTTACCACCGCTGACGGACTGACCGTCGAAGAATTTTTTGCGCGCGCCGGCTATGTCGGCAAGAGCAATCGGGTTTATTTTGGCGGTCTCGGAGGCTTCGTCAGCTTCCTGCCTGATCAGGTGCTGCTCAATCCCCAGCCCCCACAGCTTGCGATCACGAGAGCCTGGATTGACGGTCAGCCGGTATCGACGCGCCAGCCCATGGTTCTGACCCCGGGCCAGTCCACCGTTCGGGTGCGCTATCTGGCTTCAGATTTTCGAAATCCCTCCGCCAATCGATTCCGCTGGCGCCTGCTCGGTGATGATGACGATTGGTCTGAAGCCACCGGCGACCCGGAGACGCTGCTGACGGGGCTGGCCCCCGGCGACTATCGCTTCGAGCTGCAGGGCGCTAACGCCAACGGCATCTGGAATCGGGAATCCACGGTGCTACCGATTGTGGTGGAGCCCGCGTGGTGGCAGACCCTGCCGGGCAGGGCGACAGCGGTCGGTGCATTGCTGCTGACCGTTTTTCTCCTAAGCTTCTGGAATACGCAGCGGATTCGGGGTCGAAACCGGGTCTTGACGGCCGAGGTCGAACGTCAGACCCGAGCCTTGCGTGAGGCAAATCATTCGCTCGCAAAATCCGCTGCTACGGATCATCTGACGAAGCTCGCCAACCGACGAGGATTTCTCAAACAGGTGGAATCGGAAGCAGCTGACTCGCAGCGCTATTTCGCCCTGCTCGACGCGGATAACTTCAAGCAGGTCAACGATCTGCATGGCCACGAGGT
Organism: Pseudomonadota bacterium; assembly: GCA_038747195.1. GTDB lineage: Bacteria > Pseudomonadota > Gammaproteobacteria > Xanthomonadales > SZUA-38 > JANQOZ01. Next base: position 29,883 of record JBCDKA010000021.1, on the reverse strand, counting down.
CGGCGACAACGTGCTGCGTCACGTGGCGGACGTATTGCGGGATGCTTCACCCGCCAACGCGCTGGTGGCCCGCTGGGGCGGCGAAGAGTTTGTGATTCAGTTTCGCGCGACCGACATGGAAGCAGCTCACGAAGCCATGGAGCAGGTCCGACTTGCGGTGCTCCATCGCCAGCCGGGTGGCAACCTGGCGGAAACCCCGGTTTCAATCACCATCGGCCTCGCCCAGACGGCGCCCGGCGAATCGCCGATGCATACCATCAATCGAGCGGACGCGTGTCTGCTGGCCGGAAAAGACAGCGGCAAGAACCGCGTCTTTTCAATCCCCGGCTCCGCCTGAGCGCACGACCTAGAGACGGGATCTTTCCATCCACCGTCGTTTCCCGCATGATTCGCGCTCGAGGCTAACCGAGTCAATCCTGCCGCCCACGCAATGACGCTAAACCGCTTCAACAACCTGTTTTTAAAAAGTCTACCCGCCCTGGCGGTTGCCGCCTGGGGGGCGGTGGCTGTTGTCGCGGAGGCGGGCACGCTGGTTATTGTGGGTGGCGGCCTGAGCAGCACCAACGACGCGGTCTTCGAGTCTTTTATCGATGCGCTCCCGAACCCTCAAACCGACACCATTGCGGTCATCGCCGCAGCGTCAGCTGAACCCGTCCGCGCCGCTGAACGATTCACTGAGGATCTCGCTGACTTTGGTGTCGCTCCTTCGAGGCTGGTGCCGATCGCGCTCGCCTTGCGAGATGATCCCGCGACGCCCGACGTGGATGAGAGCAGCTGGGCAGGCAACGGCAGCAGCCTCGAGGAAGCCGCCAGATTGGAAGAGGTGGGTGGTATCTGGTTTACGGGCGGGGACCAGCGCCGGCTGTCCGAAGTTTTGCTCGACGAAAACGGTCAGCCCACGGTCATGCTGACGACGATGTTGGAGCGCCTGGCCTCGGGCGCCGTCATCGGCGGTACCAGCGCGGGCGCTGCGGTGATGTCGGATCCGATGATCACCGGCGGCGACAGCCTGACCGCGTTGCTCGATCGGGGGGCAGATAAGGCCGGCGAGACGCTGAGGCTGGATACTGGGTTGGGGTTTCTGGACCACGCGGTTGTCGACCAGCACTTCGGCGAGCGCGCCCGCCTGGGTCGGCTAGCGGTCGCACTGGCCGGGGCGCCGGCAGATCGTCGGCTGGGCATCGGGATCGACGAGGATACGGCGGTGGTTGTGGATGTTGCGACCGCTGAGGCCCGGGTTGTCGGCTATGGGGACGTCACGGTGTTGGACGCGCGGAGTGCCGAGCTGAGTTCGGGCACCGAACGCTTCGCCGGAGAGAACCTTAAGCTGTCGGTCTTCTCGGCGGGTGATCACTTTTCGCTGAGCGGGCCGCAGGCGATCATCGACGCGTCGCGGCAACGGACCGTCGGCAACGAATACTTCAGCCGTCCACCCCGGAACGGCGGCGGCATGGCGTTGCCACCGGAGCGCTTGTCACGGCTCCTGGGGACCGAGCTGCTGGATAACGCTGAGGCCGAAGTGTTGAATCGAATGTCGTTTGACGGCACGGCAGGCGTGCTGTTTCAGTTTCGGCAAACCGCCGCCAGCGAGGGCTACTGGGGGCGAGATCGCTTCGGGCGCGAGCAGTACTCCATTACCGAGCTTGAGTTTTCGATTATTCCGATCAGCGTGAAAGCCGAGCTTCCGGCCCTGCGCTAACGCAGGACACTAGTCCTCTGTTTCAAAGCCGTTGGCAAACACCAGCTCGGGAAGTGGTTCGATAGTCGGGCTCAGCATCGCCGCGTCACCGGCGACAAACGACACGCCAAACGTGTTGGTCGCATCAACGACGGCGCCGCGTTCACTCTTACTCTCCAGCTGCATAAACACGTAGACCTCATCACCCGGATTGAGCGTGAACTCCAGCGTCTCTTCGGAGAGGTCCAGCGTCGGCAGCAGAAAGAGCTGGGCTTGATCCAGCACCTCACCCTCGCCGGCAACTTCCTCAAAGATGAAGGTGGCAAAGTCGGTGCTGAAGGTAGCGTTTTCATACACATACACCGCAATCCGACCTCGGATGACTCCTTCGGCACGATTGTCAGGTTGATCGACCGTGCCGGTCAGCGAAGCCAGAACCGTAAAGGTCTCCGGTGACGCGCCCATAAACGTATAGCCCTGGATGGCCGTCACGATGGCGTCGACGGCGTTGTTGTCATCCAGCGTTGAGCGCGCCCGCGCCCGCAGCAGCGGGCTGAACGCGTCACCGGTAAACGTCGCCGAGCCAAAACCATTCTCTGTGCCACTGTTAAACAGGCTTGCCGCAGCGTTCTCAGAAAATTCGCCACCGTTGACCTGCTGATCATCGAGGCCGCCGGGGCGTAAACAGATCGTCGCGCAGCTGTCGAAAAAGCCGATATCGGCGATGGCGCCATAGCCGCTGGTGATTCCGCTTTGGGCGGCCGCCGCAGCGGATAGCAGCAGAAAAGGGAGGGCAAAGGAGGGGCGATGTCTCATGGCTCAGCTTCCTCTCATGCGGGGAGTGACATTCCCGATTCATGCTAGAGGCCTGGCCGACACGATACAAGCGCAGCGCGGGGCTGCTATTTCGCGCTGCTCACCGAATCGGTCTCCCGTACGTCCAGCCCTTCTTTGACGTTGGTGAAGAGCTGCTCGAGCGGTACGTTGGCCAGAGACCCTGTGCCAAGCCCGACGCTCTTGATGATCTGCAGGCCGAGCTCGCGATAGGCTTCAAAGTGTTCTTCGTCGTAAAACTGATCGGCCGTCGGGTCATTGGGGAATGCCGGGTCTTTGCGCCAGAAGGCGTAGAGGTCGGCGGTCATTTCCCGGCACATCATGGGTCGAAGATAAAGGATCTGGCCGGTGGTGCCGTCAGCATACCTAACGCTGCCCAGGGCGTGGGCACAGTCCGCCAACGGCTTGTCCATTTCGTCGTACAGCTCATCCACGTTCAGTGACACGCTTGCTCGAAAATCCACGCGGGCACGCTGGATGGCCTTGCCCATCTCGTCCATGGTGAGCTTGGGGTCGGAGCCGGCATCGGAAGCGATGATGAACCGGCAGCGCCGCCGCAGCAGTTCATACAGCCCGAGGTTTTCGAAGTGGGCACCATCGGAGAGGTGCAGGTGGCCCGCCTTTTCGTTTAGCCCGACGCCCAGCATTTCGCGGGTCATGAATGCCAGCCACGCGGCCAGCGGTCGCCGGCCGGTGGTTCTCGGGCTTCGAATCCAATAGCCCAGGCGAATGTTCAGCAGCGCCATCAGGAACGCGATCGGTCGCGCCCGGGTTGCCGGCGTATTCGGATCGAGCGCTGCGCCAGAGATAGTGAGCGCAGTCGAAAGCTCCATCGCGCCGTTGAGAAAGTTGTTGGTGCGTCGAAAGCCCGTGGAGGTTGCACCGCAGTAAAGCGGTGAGAAGGTGAAGTTGTCTCCGCCGCGACCGTGAAGCTTCACTGACCTAGATGACGTCGTGTTCATGTTCGCGTTGAGCACGTGAAACGGTCCGCCAGCATCAGGGCTCACCTGCTCCAGTCGGAAGGCCATCGCCTGGCGATCGCCGCCCCCGCTGCTGTCACCCTCCAGAGTTCTTGGCATAAACGCGTGCGCCATGCGGGCTCGGTAGTAGTGGTGCATGGAGATCAGGTTGACGTCGCAACCCAGCGCCAGCAGCACCGAGAGTCCCAGCATCGAGACAAAGACCAGGCTGTCCAGCAGGTTGACGTGAGCCACCAGATGATAGGTCAGGACCAGGCAGCCATAGAGAAACAGCCCAAGGCCAATCGCCGGACCGTTGCCGGTTTTGGCGGACTGTTTCCGGATCATAGTGATCAGCCCGGTAACAATCGGGATCATGTAAGTCAGGCTTCGAGTGGTCGCCGCCGCCAGCTCTGAGCTCAGATGCCGCATGACCAGGTCGTCCAGGCTGTGAAGCACCGGCACCATGCCGACCGCAAACAGCGCGATCGACCCAAACATCAGGTTGCCCATCAGCCTGCGCACGTCGACCAGCCCCACGCCCGATCGGGCAAATGGCGTTGCGCTCATCGCGGCGAAGGCCAGCACCATCAATAGATAAGTAAGCGCAGCGGCGCCGGCCAGGTAGAGCGACAGGACAAAACCGTCGTGGCCCTGAAGCGGCGCGCCGCCGGGAATGAGCAGCCAGGATGGAAAGTTCAGCGGCAGCCAGTCTTGTGCGGCCAGCGTCACCAGCAGCAGCATCGGTGGGACCATGACTGCAAGATTGAGCAACGTGCCGGCGAGAATCGCCGCCAGCAGCGTCCAGATCGAAAATCCGCGAGGGCTGATCAGGTAGCTGCCGTTGTTGCGGAGCCAGTCGACCACCGTCCCAGACTCGTTCGCCAGCGGGGCGTAAAAGGTCTCGGACTCCTCGGGCCCCAGCCGATGGCGCAGCCAGGTGAGACAGGAGGCGATATAGCCACCGCCGGAGACCGAGGACAGGTAATCCACCCGTTTCAGCAGCCCCATCGACTCTAAACCCTGGAGTACACCCAGGTTGAAGACCGCTGAGCGAATCCCCCCACCTGAAAAACACACCGCCAGCTGCTCTTCGTCGTCAGGTAGACCCGCGGCTACCCGACGCTGCCGGAGCCAGGCCTGCTCGTCGCGCAGCACCTGGTCAAAGTCTTTGGTGTAGTTGCCGTCCGTCAATGCCAGGGCCCGCAGGCTGTGGGCTCGAAGTCGGCCGGCGTTCCCGGCTCGTCCCTGTGGATCTTGAGATACTCGACCAGCGCCCAGCGCTGCTCGTCCGACAGCAGTGGTCCAATCACGCCGCCGGGCAGCGGGTTGGCATCGGGGTCCTGCCGGTGGGCCTCCCAAACGTCGGGGTTCGCGGTGAAGCCGTGTCCTAGGTTCCGGTTGCCCGGCAGGCTCGCGTCAAACCAAAACCCATGATCTTCGGTGCCTTCCAGCGGCTCGCTGACGTAGCCGGCGTGGCGCGGATCGTATTCCTGCCGGCCGACGAAGAAGCGTGATGGACGATCTTCCGGCGGCAGCAGCATGTGGTAAAGGCTGGGCACCGAGCCGTTATGGAGGAAGGGCGGGGTGGACCACACACCTTCTAGCGGGCGGGGTTTGTACCCGTCGACCACCTGAGGCAGATCCAGAATGCCGAAGCCCTGGATGCAGGCTTTCTCTTCAGGCGTGACGCCATAAGCCTCAAAAAAGCGGTTTTTGATCATGAGCCCAACGATGTTGAGGCCCTGGCCCAGACTGACCTGAGACGTATCGACAGCCGCAAGCGTGGCGTTGGCGTGCTGACGCCCCTGCGTTGTGAGCCAGTAGAGATGCTCGGTTTGGCAATCGAGTTCGCACACCACAGTATCGGGTGGCGGCTGATCGGCATGCGCCTCAGGAGGCGTCGGCAACAGCTCGTCGAGCGCTGCGGCGATCTGGGCGAAAAACTGATCTACTTCACCGGGCGGCGTCTCCTTGGGCAGCGGATAGGCTGCCACCAGCGCTGGGAGCTGGCCCACAGCGAGCTCGGCCTGCTCCCGTCGCGCCAGCACCTCACGCAGCCGATAGCGCCCGTTGCGGCGCAGGCTTTCATCGAGCAGCGGGCCGACCAGATTTGCCACCTGCTGATTGGTGATGCCCGCGGGTGTCAGATCGTAGCGACGCTCGACAAACCCCTTGGCGGAGGCAGCGTCGGTTCCGATTTCCGATACCGGAATGACCGGGATCTGCCACTCGGTTGACGGCCCCGACTTGCCCGGCGCGCGCGCCTCCTGTCGAGCCTGTGTGGCGACATGAGGGCCGTGGCAATGCTGGCAAAGGTCCTGAAAAAGCCTTTTGCCGTCTTCGGCCAACGTCGGGTCGACCGGGCCGAGGATATCCTCGGGCCACTCTGGCGGCGTCAGCTGCTGCAGCGTTCGCTCGATCTTGACCAGGTCGCGGATGTCCACCGAGCTGGTAAAGCGGTCTTTCTCCGGAACCGGACTCCCATAGCTGTTGGTCAGGTTGATCATGGCGCCAACGCCCAGCGCTTCACCGACATTCCGCGCGAGCGGTTGGTTCACCGATCCGGTGTACTGCACCCAGTCGAACTTCCAGATGTTCCAGACGTAGGGGAAGCTCACCGGGGCATCGGAGACCTCGTAGTTCGCCGGCACCAGGTGATCGCCAAAAACCGTGTTGGCAATCCGTCCCAGTGCATCGGTGCGACCAAACCCCTCGGTCATCGGGTAGAGGTGACGCAGCGGGTTATTCTGACCCTGTTTCAGGAAGGCGCCGATCGTCCGGCCGAGCTGCGAGCGAAGCTGTCCTTTGCCTTCCGGGTAGTTCGGGCCGATCACCGCTTCGGCAAAACGGCTGAACTTAAACGGGTTGGTGTAGGTGGCGATCAGGGATGCCAGCAGAACCGGACCGAAGTTTCCCCGGCTCATGTCGGTAAACGCATGCATGGCCTGACCACCGTCGATGCGCAGGGCGTAGCGTTTGCCGCCTTTTGCGTAATGGATCTCCCCGGAGTGACACGCGGCACAGGTCAGGTCAAGCACGTCCTCGCCGAGCAGCGGATTGAAATGGCGCGTGAACCCTACCGGCAGAAGATCCGGATTGGCGGGCGTTGGCTCGCTGTCGACCAAAAATCGATAGCGCCTCAGATGGTCCGGGTCGGCAAACCGTTCCCGGCTGAACGGCAGCTCGAGATTGACGAACCACTGGTAGCGCAGCGGGTTGACCGTCTCGCCCTGCGGCAGGCTAGTGCCCTGCGGCGTGTAGTAATAAGTCTGACGTGGCTGCGAGCCACGCTCACGACCCCACCCCTGACCCAGGTAGACGATCTCATCGACCGGCTCGTAGGCCGGGATGGACGAGACCGGCGCCAGGACAAACACCGCGAAGCCAATGCCAGCCACCAGCCCCAGCACCACACCGATCACCAGCACCCACTTGATGATTTGTCCGAGCGTAAGGCCCGCCACGCCGCCAATCAGGCGGCGAACGGCGCCTGGTCGTCCGTCAGTCATTCGTTCCCCCTACAGTGTCTTCAGGTGTTCCAGCAGATCCATCCGCTGTGCTTCGGTCAGCTCGGCACCATACTCATGGCCGCTGTTGCTGTTGCCCGGCAACGCCGTGTCGAACAGACTGCTATAAAAGCTCTTATCGGTTTCGAGGCCTAAAAACTTGGGTTGATACTCGCGTGAACCCACGTAGAACCGCTTGCTCCGCTGCTCGGCCGGTAGCAGCAGCTCATATAGGCTCGGTACCGATCCGTTATGAAGATAGGGGGGTGATGCCCAGATCCCGTCAAGGGCTCGCGCCTTATAAAAATTCGGCCGGTCGTCCAGCTTGGCCTTGAGCACGCCGTGATAGCCGGTCAGGGTTGCGTGCAGCGCCTCAGCCGGATGCCGGAGCGTCGCGCCGAGGGCCAGGTTGACCACCATCAGGATAGCTCTGGACGATTCGCCAAACCGTTCGCCAGCCACCACCGCCTGATGTTCACCCTGTAAACGTCCGGTTGCAGCCGTCGCATTGATGAAGTTGGCCGCGGCTTTGGGGTCAGTACCGATTTCTTCCACCGGCGTTAACACCGCTCGCAGTTTGCGCTTTGGGTCAGCCCGATCGATGCGTTCATGACATCCCTGGCACAGGCTGTCGTAGAGCGCGCCGCCGCGCGTTGCCGCCTGGCGGTCGATTGCCCCAAGAATGTCCTCAGGCCAGGCGGGTGCGGTTAGCTCGAAAAGGTCATTTTGTATCTTACCGAGATTGTCGAAGTTGACGCTGGAACGGTAGCCGCGCGCCGAGGCGAGACCCGATGCCGGTACATCCAACTCAACGCTCCCGTAAACCGCAATGGCCGTCGTTACGTTCTGGATCAGCGGGCCGGGCGCCGTGTTGGGTGCCGAGCCGTTCCACTGCACCAGGTCCAGATGGGGGGCGCTCCACAGCATCGGAAAGCTGACGGGCGCGTCCGGCGGTTGCCCGTTGCCGGGCTGATCGGTGAACGTCACGGTGGCGGCATTAAAGATTTGGCCGAAAGCGTCCAGGCGACCGAACCCGTAAGGGACCGGGGTTTGGTTCATTTGGTGGCGGGTGTTGAGGTTCTCTTGGATCTTTTCTAGCTGAGTACCTAGCGGGCCGTTGACGTCTGGAGACTGCCCCAGCGCTTGGGCGAAGCGAGCAAATTTCTGCGGCTGTTTGACGGTGGCGTCCAGCGCGTCCAGCAGCGACTGCTCAAAGGCGGTGAAGTTGAGCATGGCGGGGCCGCCGTCGATCCGCATTCGGGTGCCGCTGAAATGCAGCTCCCCAACGTGACAGGCAGCGCAGCCGAGTCCCACCCACGCGTCACCCTGCTCGTCAACATCGCGGGTGAAACCGACCGGCAGTGCGTCAGGATTATGGGCGGCCGCTTGCTGCGGCAGGAGGCCTAGCGCTTCGACGTTGGTTGACTCAAGCCATCGCTTATCGCTGCTGGCCTGCTCCAGCGCGGTGATCCAGGCATACGGCATCAGCCGAGAGCCGAAGCTGGCGGAGTACAGCCAGCTACGTGTGGCCGCGGTCCAACCCTGTTCCAGCGAGACGACGTCGGGCGAGCCGGTCACGGCATCGCCGGTTTTTATGGCCGGCCCCAGCTGGGCCCGCTCCCGCGAGAGTGTGAACCATGCCGCTAGGGTAAGCAGGATCAGCACCGACGCGATTAGCATCAACTTGCGCATACATCCCCCAATGAATAACGCAGCCCCACCATGGCGTGAGATTGTCTGGAAAGCAACGGGAATTTTTGAACAAATTTGACAAAAGTCCCTCTGTTTGTAGGATCGGGTGCTGAAGGAAACGATTCAGGTGCGTAGCTTTGGGGGTCCGGCAACTGAAATCTATCGGGCTTCTTTTGTTGTTGCCTGTACTGGCTCTGGCTCAGCAGTCTGAGCCTCTGCCGTCAGCTGGTTCCCAACCAACACCCGGCTCAGTGGCCAACACGGAAAGTCGAGGCGCAATGCCAGCGGCTTATCGGCCCAACTCCATTTCCGTAACGCTGACCTCCGAGGTGCTGGATCTGACGCCGCACATCGGCGTATTCGAGGACACGGAGGCGGCGTTAACGATCGACGAGATCAGCGCGGCATCCTACGCCGAACGATTCAAGGGCGTTGACGGATCACCCAACTATGGCTTCAGCTCGTCGGCCTGGTGGGTTCGGGTTAGCTTTGCCAACGACAGCGAGATCGATCAGGCCCTGTTGCTCCGCGAGTCGTACCCGCTGCTGGACCACCTGGACCTCTGGTACCGCGATTCTCAGGGATCCGCAGACTGGATTCACCGGCAGACCGGCGATCGTCTGCCCTTTGCTTCCCGCGATATTGCGCACAAGGACTACATATTCCCGGTGGTGCTTCCGGCTGGTGCGGAGGTCGATTTTTACTTCCGGTACTACACTCGCGGCTCGGTCAATATCAGCCTGACCGCCAGCCAGCAGACGCCGATGCTCGCGACAATCAGCCGTCAGCAGCTGGCGTTTGGGATTTACTACGGCGGCTTTGTTGTGCTGGTTCTGTACAACCTTTTGATGTGGCTGACGGTCAAGGACAAAGCGTTCCTTTACTACCTGCTGTACGTGGCCAGCTACGGCATTTATTTTGCGGTCAACAACGGCTTTGCGTTTCAGTACTTCTGGCCCGGCATGCCCTGGTGGGCTAACCAGTCGCTCGTCGTCATGCTGACCCTGTCGCTGTTTTTTGCCATGCACTTTACTCGCGTTTTCCTGCGCCTTTCGGAAAACGCGCCGCGGCTCGACACGATTTCGATCTACCTCCAGGGGGTGATTGCGGTAGTGCTCGTCGTGGGGTCGTTTTTACCCTATCGATCGATCATCGTGCCGCTGTCAGGACTCACGGTCGTGGTGGTCTCGCAAATTATCCTTTGTGGCACGGTGACCCTGCTCAAAGGGTATCGCCCGGCGCGCTATTTCATGCTCGCCTGGGGAGCGCTGCTGCTCGGCGTGATGGCCTACATGCTCAAAACCTTCGGGTTGTTGCCTCATAACGTGGTGACGGAACACGGTCAGCAGATCGGTTCACTCATCGAAATGGTGCTCCTGTCGCTCGGGCTAGCCAGCCGAGTGGACTCCCTGCAGCGCCAAAGCTTTACCGATCCGCTCACCAGCCTGGCCAACCGGCGATTTTTTGATGAAAAGCTGCTGGCGTTGTTCGAGCGTGCGGGTGGCCAGGGTCAGGCGCTGGCGCTGCTGATGATCGACATCGACCACTTCAAAAACTTCAATGATCGGTTCGGTCACGCCTGGGGTGACGAGGCGCTCAAGATGGTTGGGGCGGTGCTGCAGGACAACGCGAGGCCGCAGGACCACGTATGCCGCTACGGCGGCGAAGAGTTTGCGGTCATCATGCCGGGCGCCGATCGAGCGACCGCGGCCGATATCGCCGAGCATTTGCGGGTGAGCGTCAGCGAAGCGGACATGCGCGGCGAGCGACTCTCGGTCAGTATCGGCGTCGTTTCGATGCAGGACGATCGCTTCACCACCGCGGCCGCGTTTTTCGACGCCGCGGATCGCGCGCTCTATCAGGCCAAATCAGATGGACGCAATTGCGTTGTGGGATTTTCACCGACGCTGGCCAAACGTTACGGTCGTCGGGCAACCGACCTGCTGCCGGTGCGTTCCTAACGATCCTAGCCCCATAAAAGCTGACGTAAGGGCCTCAGCGATGGCCGTCCTTTGCCAATAGATCGGCAAACCAGAATCCGTCCCGCTCAACCCGGTCCCCGACGCTGACCTCCACGTCGACCGAAAAATCTGGGGATCGGGTCACGAAGGTGTGGAACTCCCCGTTTTCGCCGCAGGGGTCAACGCTTGCCGGAAGGTCTTCCAGCAGCTGGCGATCAAAGCGCCGGCCGACCAGCTTCGGGTCCAGTGCGTTGGGGTCAACGCAGGTGAGAAATGCGTCGAGACCGCCCTCGATCATCTCGACCGCCAGTGCTTTGGTGTTGCGTTGCCAAAGCGGGAAAATCGGCTTGATACGCGACTCGGCCAGCAGGTTCTCCCGATAGGCGCGGATGTCTTCCAGGAACAGATCACCAAACGCCATGTGGGTCACGCCCACAGCCTCCGCGTTGGCAATCACCCGCGCCGCAGCCGCCTCATAGGCGCCGTTCGGGCATGGATACGGGATCTCGGCGATCACAACCGGTAGACCCAGAGCACGACCCTGCGCCTCCAGAAGCGTGCGCCGCACCGCGTGCATTGCGACCCGATCGGCGTCGGCGTTGACCGACGTGACCAGTGCTTCCACCTGAAACGCTGGATCCTTATTCAGGGTGTGCAGCGTCCAGGCGCTGTCTTTACCGCTGCTCCACCAGAGCCAGGTTCGCTTCGTCACCCCGAATACCTCACCATCGAAGGTTAATGGCCAGCATCTTGGCACATCATCAGCCCACTGGCTTCGCCTGCGGAGCTCGCTCGGGTCCTGTCCGTGAAGCGATACAATCGGCGCTTCTGTAAGGAGGGTCGAGACATGCGCGTGGTTGTCGCATCCAAAAATCCGGTCAAGGTTGGCGCGGCGCGCGCCGCTTTTGAGGCGCTGTTTCCCGACGCTGTAATCGAGGTTGTCGGCGTCAGCGTGCCTTCGGGTGTTGCTGAACAGCCTATCGGCGACGAGGAGACCCGCGGGGGCGCGGCCGGCCGCGCGGCGGCGGCCCGGGATGCTCACCCTGGAGCGGATTTTTGGGTGGGTCTCGAGGGCGGGATCGACACAATCGGGGCGCAGCTCCTGGCGATTGCGTGGATGCATGTTGAAGGCCCGGACGGCATGTCGAGCCAGGCGCGCAGCGCGAGCCTGCCGCTGCCTCCTGCCATTGCAGCGCTGATCGACGAGGGTCTGGAGCTGGGTGAGGCAAACGACCGGGTCTTCTCGACGCTGAACAGCAAGCAGGGTGGCGGTGCCTTTGGTCTTTTGACAGACGGGCGCTTAACCCGTGAGGGTGTGTATGCTGACACCCTGATTCTCGCGCTCATGCCTTACACCAATAGCCTGTTTCCCCACGCCCTCTGAGATTCACTGAGCTGCACGCAGGTCGTCGCTTTCTAAAGGAAACCATGATGAAAAATGCCGTTGTCGCCGTTGTTGTAATCGCTGGCTTTGCCGCCGGCTGGTTCTTTGTCTCACCGCTGTTCATCGACGAGGCAGTCGACGAGCCGCTCACCTTTGTGTTGGAGGACGGCTCATTTGATATGGACAGCGTCATGTTGATGCCGGAAGACAAGCGAACAGCGATGAAGGATGACATCATGGCCGCAGCCGCCGGCCTGGCCGACCGTTCTACCGCCGAAACGATGCCCCCGGAGACGCCGCGTCTCGTTGCAACCGGTTCGTTTAGCGACGCGGACGCCATTCACAAAGGCGAGGGAACGGCCAAGCTTTATGCTTTGCCCGACGAGCGGCACATCGTTCGTTTTGAAGATTTCCGTACCACCAACGGACCGGCGCTATATGTCTATCTGGCGAAGCACCCTAACCCGAAGACGGCCGCGGACGTCGAGGACGGAGGATACGTCAGTCTGGGGGAGCTGAAGGGTAATGTCGGCAACCAGAATTATGAGGTGCCACCCGAAGTCGACGTTGGTGACTACGGCAGCGTCGTGATCTGGTGCCAGCTATTTGGGGTGTTGTTTTCACCGGCGGCACTTACCGCAGCGTGATGGGCGGCGGGTTGCGGCTCGCCTAAAACGTCCCGCTGATGTCCAGAAACACCTGTCGGGGATTGTCTCCGTCGCGCGCTTCCGTGAACGCGCGAACGCCGCTGCTTCGCGGGCCGTTAAAAACCTCCCGCCGGCGTTCAGTTCCTGTACCCAGGATGTTTTCGAAACCGAGACGAATACGCAGCGTACCGACAGCGCGCGTCTCAACGAAGGCGTCGAGGTCTACGCCCCGTTGAAAGTTGTCCCGTTCGTCCAGGCCGAACTGCGGTGAGTCGTCAAAGAAAGACACGTCGCCCCCCCAGGCAAACTTACGGGCCGTCAGGTCCTGGCGAAAGGCGATATTCCCCTCCCAGCGACGCTCGCCGGACAGCCGCCGGTCCTCGCCGGTCAGTGGGTCGGTGACCGATGAGGTTTGCCATTCACCAGAAAAATCCAGTCTCGCATTGGCGAGGCCCACGGTATCGAGGGGCAGCGTTGCGGTGGCGTTTAGTCCGGATCGCGTGCCGTCTCCAATGTTGCCCGGTACTTCCAACACACCCTCCAGCGGCAGCAGATCCTGCACATCAGAGATATCGTCATGGAAGGCGGTGAGCGTAAACACGCCAAGCTCGCCGAATCGTCTTTCTAGTGACGCCTGAAGTGCGACGGTGGATTCCGGCGCCAGCGCCGGGTTGCCGAGCGCCAGTTCGACGTCTCCCAGGTCCGCAGCGCTGACAAAGTCGTTGAAGTTGAGCTGCCCAACCTCCCGCTGCGCGTTGAATCGGTACTGGATGGCCTCGGTGGGGGCGTAGGTCAGGATGAGGCCCGGCTTAAAGAACGTAAAGTCTCGTTCGTCAGCAAAACCGCCGGTTTGAGTGATGGTCGAAAACTCGGCGGCCAGCGTCAGATCCACCGCTACCGGCCCGACGGAGAAGCTGTCTGACAGCGTCAGATCGGTTCGCTCTTCTTCGACTTCGGTTATTGCCCCAGGTACATCCTGTGCCACCAACACACCGTTTTCATTCAGGCGAAGCTCAAACTCACTGTCCAACCGATTGACGGTGCCCTCAACCGCGGCCTCGATCAGGTGGCCCTCGAACCCCGCGTAATCAAATTCCAGGCGGGCAATCGACTCGGTTTCCAGCGAGTCAAAAAGCGTTGTGCTGCTGGTGAAGTTCCGCTCTCGGAAAACCAGCGAGCCCGTCTCGGTAAAGTTGGTCCTGCGATAGATGCCAATCAGCTTGGCGTCGAGTACTTCGCTGAGCGGTCGCTCAGCATCGAGGCCAAGCTCCAGCGTATCGCCCTTGTCGGTATCACCTTGAAACAACACAAAACTAGGCTCATTCTCCGGCGTTCGGACAGACGTTTCGCCGCCTTTCTCATCGAAAAGGGAATAGTTGGCGTTCAGTCTGAAGGTGGTCGCGCCAATGGGCACACGACTCTGAGCGGTGATGGTGCTGCGATAGCCGGTCTCGCGAAACTCCTCGTCGCGGGTTTCGCGTAAGGCGCCAGCTGGACCCAGCACCCGCTCGTCATTCCGAGTCAGGCCGAGATATCGTTCACCCTCCAGGCCCAGATTGATGCTCGCCTGCCCGAGTTCGGTGGCGGCGGAAATCCGACCAAACGGAAAACCTGCGTCATCGTCCTCGAACGCGTTACCGCCCAGCGTCCAGGCACCGGAGGTGCCACCGGCGGTTCGAATGACGTTGGCGATCACCGTCTGCCCCCGCAGGTCGGTCCCTCCGGTCTGTCCGCGGATCACCTCGATTCGCTCGATCCGTGATGCGGGAATGCGCAGGAGCACCTCTGAGGGCTGCTCACTCTTGGAAGACACGCGCTTCCCGTCGATCAGGACATTGCCGGCGCTGCCGGCAAACCCCCGTGACCCGTCACCGTTATCCAGCGAAAAGCCGGGCACGTTGTTGACCATGTCCAGCGCCGTGACCGGGGCATAGCGGGCAAAAAAGGCGGCTTGATAGGTCACTGTGCACGAAGCGCCGTCGCACACCTGCTGCCCCTGAAGTACGTTTGTACCGTCTACTGCGCTCGTCGCGTCGTTTTGGGGTTTGGCGAGAGTTGCTCCTGCGCTGAAAAGCAAACTGAGCGTCATCGCGGACAGGCGGAGGATCTTTCTTGCGGATGACTTGGCAGTGCGGCTTTTTCTCGGCGAGTTCATCGAAGTTCGGGGCTAAGCGGTGGAGTTTTCGGTTAGTGGCCAGCTGCGGGGCACCGAGCATACGCTAGTCAATACCCCGTTAATACCGCCAAGAGTCTATTAACGGCGCTTTGCCTCCAAAATTTTGCGTTCACACGCCGTTTTTTTCGCTTAGCCCCAATTTTTTGCGTTCGAAAGATCTACAGCAGACGGATCGCAATACTCGGTCGATGCTCCTAAGCCATTGATACTCAGTATCTTCTGGGTCTCAAATTGTCAGAATTGCATGTTGGCACAGTGCTTGCTCTAAAGGGGCCATCGATTCACACAATGGACTGTTTGACATGAAATCACTGAGCAAAAGCATCAAGAAAGCGCTGGCCGCCACTGCCCTGGCAGGGATCGCCGCCGCTGGCATCACCATGACCCAACAGCCCACGGCTGCACCGGAGGTGGCCCGCGACGTCATCGTCCAGGGCGCGTCGCTGGAGCAGGTGGTTACCGCGGTCACCACCGTCGGAGGGGAGATCACCCACGAGCTGGGGATCATCAAGAGCGTCGGCGCTGAGATGACTGATTCCGAGATCGCGGAGCTCAAGGCCCGCTTCCCCGGCGTGCGTCTGATGCACGATAACAAGGTCGAAGTGGCTGACCGCAATGAGTACGAGGGCACGCCAGCCGGCGCCCCTCGTGTGGTAGACGCCAGCGCCCTGCACAGCTCAGGAGTTACTGGTCGTGGCGTCACCGTGGCGATGATCGACACGGGTACCAAAAAGCTGGATTCACTGCGCTGGGGCCCGGGTGAGGACGGACGCCGAAGAGTCACCGTCGGCTACAACGCCATCACCGATACGGCTGGCTCTCTGGACGTGGTCAGCGACTCCTACGGCCATGGCAGCCACGTGGCCACGGTCATGGGCAGCGGCTCGGGCGAGGAAGACGGCGAGTGGTCCAACGGGATCGCGCCGGAGTCAAACCTGGTGATGGTCAAAGCCTTTGGTGACGACGGCACCGGCACCTACGCTGACGTGATTCGCGGGATCGACTGGATCGTTCAGAACCAGCAGGCGCACGACATCCGCGTCCTGAACCTGTCGTTCTCGGCCGAGCCGCGCTCCCACTACTGGGACGATCCGTTGAACCAGGCGGTGATGGCGGCCTGGGAAGCGGGCATTGTGGTGGTGGCCTCCGCCGGCAATGACGGTCCGGATGCGATGACCATCGGCGTCCCGGGCAACGTGCCCTACGTGATCACGGTCGGCGCGATGACCGACAACTACAGCCCCAATAATGGGTCTGACGACCTGCTGGCGAGCTTTTCCGCTGCGGGCCCGACCTACGAAGGCTTTGTGAAGCCCGACGTTGTGGCCCCGGGTGGTCACATGCTTGGCCAGATGGATCGCAACTCTTACCTGGCCACTTCCTATCCGGAGTTTAGATCCGGAGAGTCTGGCTACTTCACCATGTCCGGTACATCTCAGTCGGCGGCGGTAGTCTCAGGCGTTGTTGCACTGATGCTCGACTACGACCCGAACCTCTCGCCGGACGACGTGAAGTGCCGACTGATGGCCAGCGCCCAGGCGGCGCGGGAGTCGAACGGCGACCTGGCGTACAGCATCTTTCAGCAGGGTGCCGGCATGGTCAACGCCGCGGAAGCGGTCCTGAGCACGGAAACCGGCTGCGCCAACGTCGGCCTCGACGTCTCGGCTGATCTGGCGGGCACCGCCCACTTCGGTGGCCTGGCTCGCCAGAACGAAGACGGCGACTTCTATATCGAAGGCGTAGACGGCTACCTCTGGGCCAATGGCTATCTGTGGGCGAACGGCTACCTGTGGGCCAACAGCGAAGCGGAAGCCAATGGCTACCTCTGGGCCAACGGCTATCTATGGGCTAACGGCTATCTTTGGGCCAACGGCTATCTCTGGGCTAACGGCTACCTGTGGGCCAACGGCCTGACCGAGACCACCAGCGTCAATAGCTGGGTCGAGCAGGAATAATTGGCGCGAGCTACAAGGAGAGTAGCCATGACACACCCAAACAAGGTAGTTCCCATTCGTCCGGCAACGCCTGATTGCGCTAACCGGTACAGCGTTGAAGAGGTTCGTGCGGCGCTGAGGGAGGGCCGCATGGAGCTTCACTACCAGCCTCAGTATTGTCTGAACAGCGGCCGTACGGTAGCCGCCGAGGCGCTGGCGAGGCTGCGTGACCGCAACGGTGAGCTGGTCTACCCAGACCGCTTCATCGAGGAGCTGGAGCACCACAACCTGATCGTCGAATTCGGACGGGCCGTGATTGCGCGAGCCTGCGAGGACCTGAAAACCCTTCGCAGCCGTCAGCTTCCCGGCGTTCGGGTTGCCGTGAACCTCGCAGCAAATCAGCTCAATCTGGACTGTACGCTGGCCGACTTCGTCACGGCGGAGCTCAACAAGCACGGCCTGGAGCACGGCGACATTGAATTTGAGTTGACCGAACGCCAGGGCTTTTCCGCAGCAAGTCCAGGCGCCAGCCAGCTGGTCAAGCTGGCCAGCCGAGGCTCGAGAGTGGTTCTGGATGATTTTGGTGTTGGCTATGCCTGCGCGGCGTCACTGCGCGATCTGCCGTTCAGCGCCATCAAGATCGATCGGCTGGTGCTGCAGGACACGGCTCGATCCGAGGTCCGGCTCGGCATGCTCGAAGGTGTATTGGCTCTGGCGTCCCGGCTGGGTCTCGAGGTCATCGCTGAAGGCATTGAAACCATCGATCAGGAGCAGACGCTCAAGACCCTCGGCTTTCGCTGGGGGCAGGGGTTTGGCTACGCCATGCCCATGCAGGCCGAGTCGCTCATGAATTTTCTGAGCGACGAGGTGCAGTGGCCGGCCAGCCTGGTGCTGGGCTAGTCGCCGACGGCACCGCATGGGTGTCGAACGGTATTCGCAATTGTCGGGGTCAGAATTGCCGGGGTCAGAGTAAAGGGTCGGAGTAATAACTCTGACCCCATGCTTCAACGGCAATCGAACAAAAACACTCCTGCCGGCTAAAGGACGCGCCGGCGAAGCCGATGAACAGGTGTCATCGAAGCTTACCGCTGTAGCCGCCATGGATGGCAGCTGCCGCGGTTTTCTTTTTTGCAGGCCCGGAATTGCCGGGGTCAGAGAAATTGCCGGGGTCAGAGTAACAACTCTGTCCCTTTACTCTGACCCCTTGGCTTGTGACCCCTTGGCTTGTGGTGTCCCTTTACTCTGACCCCGGGGTTGTCACCCCTTGGTTGTGACCCCTGGCTTGCACCCTCACGTGCAATCACACGCGATCAGCAGTTCGTTGAGCTGATGGAACGCCTTCGGCTCCAGCCCGGAAATATCCCGGACCTTATCCAGCCTGGCGTAAATGGTGTTGGGGTGGACGGACAGGACGGCCGCCGCCTTCAAGATGTTCATGCTGGCATCCGCGTACGCGCGCAGCGTGTCGCTCAGGACGTGGCCCGAATCATCGTCTTTTGCCCTTAAGGCCAGTGCCCAGTCAGGCAGCACCGGGCGCAACTCGTCTCGTGCCGTATCGAGCGCCACCTGACGCAGCGTCAGTTCGCCAAAGCGCAGCACGCGGCGTTCCACGCCCGCTTGGTCCAGCGCCATCTTGGCCTGTCGCAGGCCGCTCGGCACCTTGGCTGTATGGAGCAGATCACTGCTGATGCCGACCAGCACGGCGTTGCCTAGCGTTGCCAGCCTGGCTGCGGCGCTGGCAGCCAGCGGCTGAGCCGGCTGTGTCCAGCCTGACAGGCGGTGAATCGCTGACAGCAGACCCACCACCAGGTTGTCGCGGACGTCGACGAGGCAATGGACCGATTCTGCGACAAACGCTTCGCTCAGCGCTTTGGCCAGGCGCCGCGCGCGCCGCGCGTTCAGCATCTCGGTGGGGTCGACAGATCGTGCCACCACCACGCAATAGGCTCGCCGCTGGTCCAGAAAGCCGGCATCCCCCAAGATCTTGGCGACGCGCCCGTCGGATTCGTCGTAGCCATGCAGCAGCATGTCGAGGAGCTGGCCTCGGCGATCGCTTTCCAGGTCGGCCAGCATTCGCACCTGATCCACATAGGCGCTGGTGCAAACATTGCTAATGCCGTCGGTGTACTCAATCGCCAGGTCGGTCATGGCTTCCATGGCAACGGTATCCACCTCAACGGTCGAACCGGCACGGCGAAACCACGCGGTGAAAACGCGCTGGCCGCAGCGGTAGGCGTGCAGGATCGCCTCCAGCGGAAAATGCTGCTCCGCGCGGTGACGCGCGTTGCGGTCAACAAACGCAAAGTCGTCAACGTCGCGGCCGTCCAGCAGGTCCGTCATCTCGGTGACGTGATCGCGACAGTGCTGCGCCAGCTCCTGACGAATCTGTGGGTTGCGGGTGGTTGAGAACGCCGGGATGTCCTTCAGTACCGCGTCAACCAGCGCCTGACTGACCTGGCTCTCCTGTTGTTTCATTGCCTGTGAAAGCTGGCTTGCTACCGGACTGCTCCGCAGGCGCTGTAGTGCTTCGCTCAGCGTTGAGTAGGCTTCAGACATCGCTTGATTGTAGAAACTACACAATTCAAAGCAACAAAAACCCGCGAAAATGCCCGATGACCCCTCATTTGCCTGTTGATAGTCTCTAGCTGTCGCCTACAAGCGATTGCAGCGGCATCGTCCAAACCAGAGGAGCAATACGTTATGCCTAAGTATCTGTTTGTTTATCACGGTGGTGATCACCCCGAATCGGAGGCGGAGAAATCCGAGGCGATGGACGCCTGGGGCCAGTGGTTCGGATCGCTGGGCAGCGCGGTGGTCGACGGCGGTAATCCAGTCGGGCAGTCCACCACAGTTAGCGCGGCCGGCGTTGTGGACAACGGCGGCCCCAACCCTGCGAGTGGCTACAGCATTATCGAGGCGAACGACGTGGAAGACGCCATTGGCAAGGCGAGAATCTGCCCCCTGATCACCATCCACGGCGGCTCGATTGAGCTGGCCGAAGCGAGCGACATGTGATGTTGGCTTTACCTGTCACGGCCCTTTATGCCGGGGTACTAGCGCTGGTGTTAATCTTTCTGGCGTTCTCCACGGGCGCGGCTCGCACCAAGGCTGGTGTGTCGGTCGGAGACGGTGGAGACACGGCCTTGCTGGTGGCGATACGTCGCCACGGCAATGCGGTTGAGTGGGTGCCGATGGCGCTGATTCTGCTGGGCCTGATCGAAGCCAACGGTGCCCCGGCCGGTTTGCTTCACGGACTAGGCGGGGCGCTGGTGCTGGCCCGGATTGCCCACCCGCTCGGCCTGCACCATCAGCCCATGTCGCATCCGCTGCGCCTCGCGGGTGCGGGAACCACAACGCTGGTGATGCTGATCGCTGCCGGTTACGCCATCTGGCAGACCGTCAGGACGATGATCTGATTCACGGCTGCTCAAAACCGTCAGAAAACAAAGCGTCGCTCGGCCCGGCTTCCACCGCGCCAATATCGCAGGCTCCGTCGCCGCGGATAACGCCCCGCTGATCGTCCGCCGGACAGAAGATGCTGCCGGCGTCGATCACGGGGCTGCCTGGCAGCGGCGCCATCGTGAGCGTTGCGCCGCCGTTGTCCTGCAGCGGGCCGAGCTGGGCGTCGTCGGCGATGACGTTAGCGCCGGTCTCTGCACAGGTGCTGGTAAAAAACACGTTGTTTTCGTTTTCGGCGATGTTGGCCATCGCACCGAGACAGTCCACACCGCCTTCGGACAGCAGAATCGAGTCTCGGATGCGGGCGGTTCGTCCGGGACTTACCTCCAGCGCCGTACCGGTCTGCGGCGAAGTCAGCACCATCGTCACGCTACGCAAATCGAGCTGGCTGTTGGCGCGCAGACCATCATTGCCAACAACCGTACTGTTGACGAGCTGAAGCCGCGCCGTGTCGCTCGGAACGCCTTCCTGGTCTATCTGGGTTTCCGCCACGCTTTGCATCGAATCGACCAGCAGCGATCGACGAATGATGGCCGTGTGGCTGCCGCCTTTCTGCATTACTGCTGAGCCGCGGCCGGCGGTGGCACGATTGTTCTCGAACGTTGAGGTCTCAATGATCAACGGCTCAGTGGGCATGTCGCCGGTGTTGGAAACGAGGACCGCGCCGCCGTTTGGCGCCTCGTTGCCGAAGAAGCGGGTGGCGCTGACGTTTTTCTGGACCGGGTCGGCACCCCCGTGATCAACCCAAAGGGCGCCACCGCCATCAATGACGCCGGTGGCTGCATTGCCGGAAAAAATGCTGTCGGTAATCTGGAGCGGACCGATGCTGTAGACGGCGCCGGCATCCCCGGCGAGGTTGTCTTCAAGAACGACGTTGTCGAGCGTGAGCCCGCCCGCTGCGATGATGGCCCCCCCGACCGCAATCGACTCACACTGGCTGATTATGCTGTTGGACACGACCAGCGGCGCCAGCGCGGAAATGCCGCCGCCGTTATTGCTGGAAAACCCCTGCGTCAGCTGCAGATTGCGAAGGGCAACGCCGGGTGACTGGTTGCTTATCAGCATTAGCTGAACCAGATTTGACCCGCTGATCTCAAGTGTCCCGTCCTCTGGCCCAAGCAGACGCAGGCCTGCTTCAACAAGCAGTCGGTCGGTAAGAAATATCTGCCCGGGTAGAACTGTCGGGCTAAAGCGAATCGTGTCGAACTCGTTGCCGGACCGGGACGTGGCAAGGCAGCCACCCACATTGCCGCCGGTATTGATGGATTCAACTGCCTCCCGTAGCGAGCAGCCGGCGGGGTTCAGGTCGTCCGACAGAGTGTCAACGGTGAACTCCCGATATGTTGGGAGAACCACCTGTGCCAGCGATGGTAACGAAACGACCAGGCAGGACAGGCAAACAATCACGGTTAGCCAGATGTCAGTCTGGATAAATCGATGGCCGCGACGTCTGGCGCAGAAATGCAGGTTGACTGTTATTTTGTCCATGCCCTTACAACGACGGGCCACGCAAAAGCGCACAGCAGCGAGTTAGTCCCCCGCAGAGGTTTACCGATCACGGTTTTTGTTCTGCCATAAAGGTCGTCTGCGGCAATGTGGTGACGGTACTTGAAGAAAGGATTAACGCGCGATCGACGGTTTCTTGTCGTTCTGCGCGCCACACTGAGAGTGTCAAAATTCAGGTATTCCCATGGAATCCACAACAATCCGCCCGGCAGAGGTGGACTACTACAATCGACTGGCCGATCAGTGGTGGGATCAAACCGGGCCCTTTCGCCCGCTGCATGAGCTGAACCAGCTGCGCGTAAGCTGGATTGTTGATCAGCTTCGGGCGCGTGGACGAACGTCGGATGACTCTGATCGGCCGCTCACCGGGCTGCGCGTCCTGGACGTGGGCTGTGGTGGCGGCATTCTGAGCGTGGCGCTGGCCCGCCTGGGGGCCGACGTCCACGGTATCGACGTGGCGGAGCGCAATATTGCCGTCGCGCAGACTCACGCTAATCGACTCGGTCTGCCGATCCGCTATGAGCACACGCCTGTTGAGACGCTGGCCGCGAGCGGAGCCCGTTACGACGTGGTCTTTTCCATGGAGGTCGTCGAGCATGTGGATGACCTGCCCGTGTTTATGCAAGCCAGCTGCGAGCTGGTTGCTGACGACGGCCTCATGTTCGTGGCAACCATCAACCGCAACCCGATCGCCTGGCTGACCGCCATTGTCGGCGCCGAGTACATCTTGCGCTGGCTGCCCCGTGGCACTCATCACTACGCGCTGCTGCGCAAGCCTTCCGAAGTCGCCGCTTTGATGAGTGAGCACGGCGTGGAACCGCGATCATGGTCGGGCGTTTCCGTGAACCCGCTGACCCGCAACTTCAAGCTGACGCCTAGCCTGCTGGTGAACTACATGCTTGTCGCAACGAAGAACCAAAGGCTTCAAATCTCGTGAGCCAATCGAACCTGCCGAGCTTCGATCAGCTCGAGCTACCGACCCGGCTGATTCGGGACCTTCGCTCAGACCACGCCGGCGAAACCGGTGCCGTGGCGATCTACGACGGCATCCTGGCGGTCAGCCGCGATCCCGAAATCGTCAAGTTTGCGGGTGAGCATCGTGACGCTGAGCGCGTCCACCTGGCCTTTTTTGAGAAGTGGCTCCCGAAGCAGGCTCAGACCCGACTCACTCCGGTCTGGTGGCTCGCGGGCTGGACGCTGGGTGCCATGCCAGCGCTCTTCGGGCGCAGAGCCGTCTACGCGACCATCGCCGCGGTCGAAACCTTTGTGGTGAAGCACTACGAGGACCAGATTGTCGAGCTCGACAAGCGCGAAGAATGGCGCGAGCTGGCTGAACAGCTGCGTCAGTTCCAGGCGGATGAAGACCATCACCGGCAGGACGCAGCCGATCGCAAAGACGGCAGCCCCGGCATGCTCGGGCGAGCCTGGGGCGCGTTTGTCGGTGCTGGCTCAGCCGCCGGAGTGGTGGCGGCGCGTTTGCTCTGAGTCCGGCAAGCTGTTCCTAGATCTGCCTTAAGTGGTTGAAAAGACTGCGCGTCATGGGTCCGTCATGATTTCTTTATGACTCCCGGCGTCCCACTTTCTAAGGTGTATATAAGCCAAAAGAAAGGGACGCTCTGATGTCTGGCCGTCTGCTGCTTTTCCTGCTGTTTCTCAACTCTGCCGCCTCGACGGTCCACGCTCAGTCGGTATTTTCCGATGGGTTTGAACCTGCACCACCGGTCAGCCTGACGCTTGAGGTGACGCCCAGAAGCGTGCTGATGACCAGCGCTGGCGAGGAACTGCAGCTAACGGCGCAGGTCACCGACCTGGCCGGGCAGCCGGTGAACGTGCCGCTGCAATGGCGTTCCAGCCGTCCAGCGGTCGTTTCGGTTTCTTCCGACGGAGTGCTGCAAGCGGAAAGCAACCTGGGGTCAGCGCAGGTGTTTGTTCGAGCGGAGGGCGCCATCGAGGCGATGGTCATGGTTGTGATAGCCGCGCCAGCGGCCGGTGCGGTGCTGGTCAGCGACAATCAGGTGATCCAGCCACCCTCGCCAGTCGACGAAAATGCGCCGTTCGGACTGGGTTTTCAGTACGTCACGCGCCTCAATGGTATCCAGGTGCCGGCTCCCGGCAGCTTGATCATCGGAACCGGTGAGCAGCCGATCGGAGGCCGCGTGATTTCCTCCTCCGTCGCCCCCGACGGTACTGACGTGACGCTGGAGGTTGTTTCGTTACCGGAGTTGTTTGATCAGCTCGATCTCAATGAGCAGATCAAACTGTCACGCCAGATGATCAGGCCGAATTCGCGGGTTGCCGATCAATACGATTTTCAGCAGTTTACCGACGGCAGCCTGCGTCTGACGCGGAAGGCCTCTGCCGCAAAGGGAATAGAAATTCCGCCGCTGTTCGATACCGGCAATGACTGCCAGGGTATGCCCTCGAATATTACGGACCTACTGAGTGTTAACGTGGGGCCCAGCTTTGACTTCAGTCCGGATATCAATCTGGATATCGTGCACGGCTCAGCCGGCATCGAACGGTTTGTCATCGGTGGAGTGCTTCGCGCCGTATTTGAGATTCAGCCACGTCTGCAGACCAATTTTGTCGGCAAGGTAACGTGCGAACTGACCGTTGGAACCGTGCCGTTTCCGTTCGGTGGCCCCTTTTCAGCGTTGCTGAACGGAGAGATGGAGATTGGCCCGGGATTTGAGATCGGCGGGACCGTGTCGTTGGTGGAGCAAGTCGGCTACGACCTGACGGTCACGGCAACCAGCCAGTTCGAGGCGGGCATCGACTGCGAGACAGACCCAAGCTGCGAAACCTTGGGGTCTCTTGATCTCGATGCAGACGGGGCCTTTCAGTTTGTGGTGCCGCCGTTGGGTGGGCTGACTGGATCCGCCAAGCTTCAGGCCAGTGCACGCGGATTTCTGTTCGCAAAGATTGGCGTCGGGACGCTGCTCGGCGGCCTATCGTTCAATCCGATCGGCGTGACGGGCGGACTGCGTTTTGGGGTAGATCTCGAGTCGATGCTTTCACAAACCAACAAGATCGACTACGCCTCCGGCTACAAGCTCGACCTGGTGGGTACGGCCGGCGCAACGTCCGACTTCGGCGACCTGCTGAGCCTGCTCGGCATCGGACTGCCACCGATTATCTTCGAGATTTCCAACGTCCTCGCCCAGTCGCCTCAGGGGACGCTGGTCATCACCGACCCCAATGGCGGCACCAGCGCAGGCTCCAGCAATCCGACTGTTCGTGCCGGGAGCGCTGGCGAGCCCGGAGAGATGGCAACGTTCACCATCAATCTCACCTCCAGTACCTTTTTGACCGACTACGCGGTGGATCGGATCGAAATATTCGAACGAAAGCCTGACGGCAGCGGTGGCTTCGAGCTTGTGCCGGGCCGGCCTGGCTGCGATGTGTTTATGCCCAGCGAAGGTCAAACGGAGTTCACGTGTCAGACCGACTTCGATGAAACCGGCACTCGTACCTTCCATGCGTTTGTGAGGTCAACCGTGTTTGGCGTGCCGATCCCGCTGTCGTTTGAGCTGGCCAATCAAACCGCTGCGAGTATCGATGTTGTCGGTGGTTCCAGCTACCGAGCTACGGCCAGCGCCGGTGATCACGTCGACCCGCAGTCGGCCGAGGACACATCCGACAGCCGCGCCCAGGTGTCGGTATCGTCCAACGGCGCATCAGCCAGTGCGTGTGCCGATTCGCTTGGGCTGGTGACTGAGGGCAGCACCATCGTGCCAGGAGACAGTGAACCACACAGCATTGCTGACGCGCTCTCCCAGTTCTCAGGGACCATCCGACTTCCGACGGAAACCATTGCGCCTCAGACTCTACAGCTGATCATTCGAGGAAACCTGAATGCGTTCCCAGCCTTCGCGCCGGGCGAAACCTCAACGAGTCCGCTTGGTACTTCTGTTCCAGGTGCAGCGAGCGCCTCAATCCGCATCAGCGGTAACAATGGTGCCTGCGATCCAGCAGTCACGGGCGCCTGCACGGCCGTCGTCAGGGTGCCGGAGATTGAGAATCAGGACGATAGCCTGCTGTTTGGCTTAATCAATGGCGGCTTCGCAAATATTCTCGTTGGGGAAGTACCGCCTGGCCCGGACGGCCTGGAGCTGGACGTCACCGGCATGATCTCGACCATCGACGGCGGTCGGGCTTCGATGACCATTGAAATCCTTGTTAACGGCGTATCCCCGCTTCCTGGGACGGTCTCTTTGAACCAGGAGACGCTTTCGGTGGCGCCATCCTGTCCTGATTGATCCACGGAAAGAATAGCCAAAGGACTCTGGAGTTTGGGTTAGCTCATTCAAAAGGAATGCTGCCCTTCAGTAATCGATCAAGTGAAACGGTTCACGCCGTTTTTTTTGGCGGGATGCGCAGCTCCAGGGGCTTCCCCCGCTGCGGTTTTTGCGTCACTCTTGCGCCATGATCCTCGGTCTCACAACCGACCAGGCCCTGCTATTTGCGCTGGTCCTGGTGCTTTTTGGGCTGCTCATCTGGGGCAAAATTCGTTACGACGTCGTCGCTTTTGGCGCGCTGGTTGCGGCTTATCTGTTCGGGGTGATTCCCAAAGGTGAGGTTTTCTCCGGTTTCGGTCATCCGGCCGTGGTGATCATCGCGTTGGTGCTGATTGTGAGTCGTGGGTTGTCTCGGTCCGGTGCCATTGAGCTGCTCGCGCGCCAGCTGCTGAGCGCCAGTCATGGGATACGTCTCCACATCGGGATTATGGGCGCTGCGGCGGCGGCGCTATCCACGGTGATGAACAACGTTGCCGCGCTTGCGCTGCTGATGCCGGTGGATATCCAGGCGGCGCGCAAGGCCAAGCGCAGCCCGGCGATGACGCTAATGCCGCTCTCGTTTGCGTCCATTCTTGGCGGCATGGTCACCCTGATCGGAACGCCGCCCAACATTGTGATTGCCACCTTCCGAGAGGATGCGCTGGGTGAGGCGTACAGCATGTTCGACTTTGCGCCGGTGGGTGCCGCAGTCTCGGTGGTCGGCGTGCTGTTTGTGGTGCTGGTGGGATTCAAGCTGATCCCGGTGGCGCGAGGTAAGTCCGACACCGGTAAAGATCTCGCAGAAT
Organism: Pseudomonadota bacterium; assembly: GCA_038747195.1. Classification (GTDB taxonomy): domain Bacteria; phylum Pseudomonadota; class Gammaproteobacteria; order Xanthomonadales; family SZUA-38; genus JANQOZ01. The sequence continues at coordinate 3,061 of JBCDKA010000021.1, read as the reverse complement.
TTGGGGACTTCATCGCTGAGGCCAGTCTGCGGGAAGACTCGCCGGTGCTGGAACAGCCGCTCGAATCGCTAGACGACCTGGCGCTGGAAAACGAGGTGGAGCTGGTCGGATTGGTTCGTCGCGGTAAACGCCTCCCGGGCACGGGACACGGCAACGTGGTGAAAAAGAGCGACCTGATCGTGTTGGAGGGAGCCCCGGACAATATCGACCGGTTTATCGGCGCGGCCAAGCTCAACTATGTTGGTCAGGCCACGGCCGGTGACAACGGCGGTGCCGCCTCCGCGGCGGTGGACGTCATCGAATGTGTGGTGCCACGTGGCTGCCGAATTGACGGGCGTACGGCTGACGAAATCCAGCTGCTCTATCGTCAGGGGGTGTCGCTGATCGGCGTTTCCCGTTCGGGCAAGCGCACCCGTAAACGCCTGCGCCGGCTCACCATTCGGCCGGGTGACATCCTGCTTTTGCTGGGTCCAGCCAATACGCTGAATGATGTGGTGGGCTGGCTTGGATGTCTGCCGCTGGCGGATCGAGGGCTCGAGATTGTTCAGCGGTCCAAAGCGGCACTTGCCGTAGGTCTCTTTGCGGCGGCCATCCTGGCCGCCAGCCTCGGCTGGGTTTATCTGCCGGTTGCTCTGGGCGCTGTAGTTGTCGGGTACGTCGCGTTTAACATCGTGCCGCTCAGCGAGCTGTTCGACTCCGTTGAATGGCCGGTCATTGTATTGCTCGGATCGATGATCCCTATTGGCGTGGCGCTAGAGGTCTCCGGCGGCACGGAGGTACTGGCCAATGGGCTGGTGGGTCTGACCCAGGGCTGGACGCCGCTGGCTGTGCTCGCAGCTCTGATGGTGATCACGATGACGTTGTCAGATGTGCTCAACAACGTGGCGACTGCACTGATTGCCGCCCCGATTGCCATCGATGTGGCCAACCGCCTGGACGCCAACCCGGATGCGTTTCTGATGGGAGTCGCCGTGGCGGCAAGCTGCGCGTTCCTGACGCCGATTGGCCACAAGAACAACACGCTGATTCTCGGCCCGGGCGGCTACCAGTTCGGCGACTACTGGCGGATGGGGCTGCCGCTGGAGATTCTGGTGCTGCTGGTGTCGATCCCGACGATCGCCATCGTTTGGCCGCTATAAATACAGCGGCGCCCCGATCATCTCATCGGCTGAAGCTAGCCGCCGTGAGCCGCAATTTCTGAGCGCCGCTAGGCGTTCTGCCGCAGCCGCGAACGAATCAAAAAACGACGTTCGGTGCCGTTGTCGAGGCTGAACATGCCGCCACGCCCGGGCACCATGTCGAGAATCAGCTGGGTATGTTTCCACGCTTCGTATTGCGGGCCGGAGATATAGAACTCCGCGCCACCCACTTCACCCAGCTTGACGTCTTTGGAGCCCAGCGGAAACTCGCCTTTGGGATAGCACATAGGCGATGACCCGTCGCAGCATCCACCTGACTGGTGGAACATCACTTCGCCATGGGTTTGCTGGATTTCCCGTAGCAGTTCCAGGGCCGCTTCGGTCGCAACTACGGGTGCCTCAGGGTCGGTGCCGGGAACCGGCGTTTCGTCGGTGGCGCAGCTGATCGACTCGGTCATCGTGAGATCCTAGAGGAAAAGTGGGGCCCGGAGGCCCCGCCGTTGATTGACTCGGGGCTTCAGAAAAAGCCCAGCTTGTCCGGGCTGTAGCTCACCAGCATGTTCTTGGTCTGCTGATAGTGGTTAAGCATCATTTTGTGGTTCTCGCGCCCGATGCCTGACTGCTTGTAGCCGCCAAACGCCGCGTGCGCCGGATACAGGTGGTAGCAGTTGGTCCAAACCCTACCGGCTTTAATGGCACGGCCGAAGCGATAGGCCTTGTTGCCATCGCGGGTCCAGACGCCCGCGCCCAGTCCGTACAGCGTGTCGTTGGCGATCTCGAGCGCCTCGTTGTCGTCCTTGAAGGTGGTGACGGATACGACGGGTCCAAAGATCTCTTCCTGGAATACGCGCATCTTGTTGCTGCCGCGAAGGATGGTTGGGTTGATGTAGTAGCCTTCTGCGAGGTCACCTTCCATTTGCCGTTCGGTTCCCCCCAATAGAAACTCCGCGCCTTCCTGACGGCCGATATCGAAGTAGGAGAGGATCTTCTCTTTCTGCTCGGATGACGCCTGCGCGCCCATCATCGTGTCCGCTTCGCGCGGGTCACCCAGGTTGATCGCCTTGGTTCTTTCGATGGCCCGGGCCATGAACTCTTCGTAGATGTCTTCATGGACTAGGGCTCGCGATGGGCACGTGCACACCTCGCCCTGGTTCAGGGCGAACATGACAAATCCCTCAAGCGCTTTATCCAGAAACGCATCGTCTTCGGCCATCACGTCTTTGTGGAAGATATTGGGCGACTTGCCGCCGAGCTCCAGCGTGACGGGGATAATGTTTGCGGTGGCGTACTGCATGATCATCCGGCCGGTCGTGGTTTCGCCGGTGAAGGCCACTTTGGCGATGCGGTCGGACTGTGCCAGCGGTTTGCCGGCTTCCAGGCCAAACCCGTTGACGACGTTCAGCACGCCGGGAGGCAGGATCTCGGCGATCAGCTCGCAGAAGGTCATGATGGTGCCGGGGGTTTGCTCCGCGGGCTTCAGCACCACGCAGTTGCCCGCTGCCAGCGCCGGGGCCAGCTTCCACGCCGCCATCAGCAGCGGGAAGTTCCAGGGAATGATTTGTCCGACAACACCTAGGGGCTCATGGAAGTGATAGGCGATGGTGTCGTTGTCAATCTCACCCATCGAGCCCTCCTGGCCTCGGATCACCGACGCAAAATAGCGGAAGTGATCGATCGCCAGCGGCAGGTCAGCCGCCCGGGTTTCGCGGATGGCTTTGCCGTTGTCCCAGGTTTCGCAGATGGCCAGCAGATCGAGGTTGTCCTCCAACACCTGCGCAACGCGCATCAGCATGTTCGCGCGGTCCGTGGTGCTGGTTTTGCCCCAGGCATCTTTGGCCGCGTGGGCAGCATCGAGCGCGAGGTTCACGTCGACCTCGCTCGAGCGAGCAACCTCGCCGATGGCTTTACCGGTCAGGGGGCTG
>JBCDKA010000020.1:0-43506 GCA_038747195.1 Pseudomonadota bacterium | reverse complement strand
TTGACGTCAAAAACAAAATTCTGGTCTTCGATAGGCGTATCAACAACGCCGCCACCGCCGCCGACACCTGCGTTGTTGACCAGGCCCCACAGGCCGCTCCCGCTGCTGCTGATCAGCGCGACGGCCGCATCCACCTCTTCCTGACTCGTCACGTCGAGTCGCACCGCGGTGATGTTGTCGATGGCGTCGAGTTCCGCCAGATCTTTTTTCTTTCGCGCCCCGGCGTAAACGTGGTATCCAGCACCCGCCAACGTTTCCGCGAGGTGACGCCCGATGCCGGTGCTGGCGCCGGTGATCAGGACAGCCTTGGTTTCCTCGGCCAGAGCTGGCCGAGAGGTCATTGCCACTGAGGCAGTGACGACCGCAAGCGTTACGAGCAGGACAATTCGGAGCATAGGACACCTGATGCTTTGAGTGGATCTCCGATGCTAGCACGACAGGTCTGGGGTCGAACGACCAAGACTGCCGGTTGCCAGCGCCCGGGGTTGCGTTGAGCGTTGTTGGGGCCGCTGCGCCCGGCACTGGCAAATGTGCGCCGTTTGCGGCAGCGTTTAGGTAGCGCTATAGAGACAGGGCTGGGTGCCCGACGCGGCTACCCTCGTCAGCGCACTGGCGCGCCGACGTAATCCTACTGGGAGTCCGATTCCTCGTCGTCAGCGCTGTCGTCGTCCGACTGCTTGTCTCGACCATCGGTGTAGGGACGCTCATATTTCCCCGCGTCAGACTTGGCGTAGTCGTACTCGGTTTTGCAGCCGGTCAGACCACCGAGGCTCAACGCGCTAACAGCCAGTAGAATCAGAAGAGTGCGGATCAATTGCTTCATGAGGTCAGCCCTTTTCGCTCTAACGAGGTACGCAGGGAAAGTAGCAAAGGAACGGTCACGCCGCAACGAGAGCGCGGCGGCAGGTCATAGTTTTTCGGCTCGGTGAACTAGAGCCCTAGGGTTCTTCGCTCTGGGGGCGAAAACGAATGGTCACTTTGCGCCGCCCCCAGGTGCGGGCCGCTTCAACGTCTTCGCCCATATAGATATCGATTTTGCGGGTCCAGCGTCGGTTCATTTTGTCGAGCACCTGCCACTTACCAGGCAGCGCGTCGATCGTCACCGTCGAGCCGTGACCCAGTCCCATATCGAGCAGATCGCGAGATACCGCGATGGCTTTCATGCCAGGCTTGAGCCGATCTCCCCAGGCCGCGAGGTCGGCATTCTCGGCGGTGGTCTGGCTCGGGAGCGAATTGTAGGCCGTGGCCTCGACTTCCAATTCGAGATAGTTCGCCGTTTTCGAATGCACCGCAACGGCAACCACCAGCACCAGTACCAGCGCTGCACCGAGGCCGCGCCAGAGGTTCCTGCGCTCGGTCGACGCCTGATCGGACTCAGAGGGATCCATGGGCGCAGCATAACGATGAGGCAACAGATCGCAAGCGCCTTGCCACTTAGCGAGGGATTTGGACCGGAGACGCATGGCCGGACGAGCACCCGTGTTGCCGGTACTTTCACGGTAAGCTCGTCAGCCTTGGAGCGCCATGAACATGATCATCCCCCACCTGCAACCGCTCTCCCGGTGTCGACTGGTCCAGCGGTACGACCGATTTATCTACGACGTTGAGCTCGAAGACGGTGAGATCGTCAAGACACACTGCGTCAATCCGGGCCGCATGGAGGGCCTCGTACGCCCCGGAACCACCGCGTGGATCTCCGCCGCGCCACCGAACAGCAAACGCAAGCTCAAGTGGACCCTCGAGCTGCTGGAGCTGAACGGGCGATACGTTGGCGCCAACACGGTCGTACCCAACCGCATCGCCGAATCGCTGGTTCGGGCTCGCCTGATTCCCGGTCTCAAGCGCTGGCGCGAGCTACGCCGGGAAGTGCCCTACGGCGACGGATCCCGGATTGATCTGATGCTGTCGAGCGGCAGGTCAGAACACCTGGTTGAGGTAAAAAACTGTCATCTGGTTTATCCCGATCACCGCGCCTACTTTCCAGATTCGGTCAGCGAGCGCGCCGCCAAACATCTGCGGGAACTCGCTGAGCAGACCAGCCAGGGGCGGCGTGCCACCGTTCTGTTTGTGCTGCAGCGAACCGACGGGAAATCGCTAAGACCGAGCCGGCTTCACGATCCGGCTTTCGCTGAGGCCGCCACCGCCGCCGCAGCAGCCGGGGTACGGTTCCGCGCGGCGCAAATCGATCCGACACCGGCGGGCTATCACTTTATCGGCATGATCCCGGTCGATCTCAAAGACTACGACCCGACCGACGTTGAGCCATACCGCGACGCGTTGAAGGCATACTCGGGCTGGAAGCGACGTGGCAAGGTGACTTAGCGCCCACGACGACCGCAGGCGCTATACTCGTGAGCGTGCCTGGGTCCGCATCCTGCTCTTAGACACCCCAGGCCAGGAGGGAGTCCATGGCTTACGCTGACGGTTACGTCATTCCTGTCCCCACCGCCAACAAGGCGGCCTATCTGGAGGTTGCCGAGCTGGCGGCTGCGGTCTTTAAGGATCACGGCGCCATCTCGGTCGTGGAAAACTGGGGCGACGACGTCCCGGAAGGCAAAGTCACCTCGTTCCCGTTGTCGGTTCAGTGTGAGCCCAACGAGACGGTGGTGTTTTCCTGGATCACATGGCCCTCTCGGGCCGCGCGCGACGCGGGTCTGAAGTCCGCCATGGAAGACCCGCGGATGGCCGTAATGGGCCCGGACGCCATGCCGTTTGACGGCAAGCGCATGATCTTCGGCGGGTTCGAAACCATCTTGGACCGTTGACCGTTGAACGACATGCCGGGACGGAACCGAGCAGGCTTGGCCGTGCCCGAGAGCTCACTCACGCGGCCTCTCAGTGGCCCTCCAGGGCTGCGCGGGCGAATCTCCCGCCGAATGCTGACGACAGCCATTCCAACCTGGGATGGAACCGAGAACACGGCGCACTGTTGAGCCGGCCGTTAGACCCCGGACAACGTTTTCAGCTTGGGTTTCGTTTTGCTGACCAAAACCTGCTGTGGCTGGATCGGGGTCGTGTTGAGGCTGAGCAGACCCTGGTCGGCGCCTCGGAGATGTCGGCGCAGCGCTGGGTCGACGCAAGGCTTTCGGCTGCGGATCTCAAGGAGACCTCCGACGCACAGATGCCTTACTCGCTGGAATATGCGATTGACTATGAGGACCTAACCGAACATGCAGCCGCGGCCGCCACACTCGGGCGCTGGTTTCACGAGGCGGATCTCGCGCTGCAGGTTCTGATCAGCGATTGCGAACATCTGGCGGTAACCCGCCCAGAGGCGCGCTGCTGGCCACACCACTTTGACCTGGCGTCGCTGTTCGTACTCGAGTCGGGCGACCCGGAATTCGCTCGATCAGTGGGAGTAGGTTTATCCCCGGGAGACGGTAGCTACGATGAACCGTACCTCTACTGCACGCCGTGGCCCGCGCCGCCGGTTGCTGCGCTGCCCGCTGCCCCAGCGTCCTTTCGCTGGCACACCGACGGATTTGTCTCGCTGGTGGCGCCGGCCAGTCAGCTGAATAGGGACGAGGATCTCGGGGTGGCGCTGCGTCGCGGCTTCAACAGTGCGTTGACCCTCGCCTCAGCCTCCGGCTAGCGCCAGGTTAACGTCAGTCGTCCCCCATCGCCTTGGCAATCACCTGCTGATGCTTGGCTGCCCAATCGGCGAGGGGCGTTGCCGCCGCTCGGTCCGCCTTTTCCTGCGCCTCCTTGAGGAGCTGAGCTGCCTCGTTTTTTGGCAGCGCCACGACACCCTCTTCGTCCGCCAGCACCAGGTCGCCCGGCGAAATGTCGACACCCCCACAGTCAACCGTTGGCGTTACCGGACCCGGCTGCTTTTTTGCGGCAGGTTTCGGACAGAGTCCGCGAGCGTAGACAGGAAAACCCAGTTCTCGAATCTCGCTGAGGTCCCTAACGACTCCGTCGATCACCAGGCCAACGATGCCGCGCTGCTGGGCCATGGCACAAACGTTTCCGCCGACCATAGCGCTGAGCCCGTCTTCGCTTCGAGCCACAATGATTGACCCCGGCTGCGCCGCATATATCGCCGCATGCATCATCAGGTTGTCGCCCGTCGGGCAGTGGACGGTATAGGCCGGCCCAAGGATACGCGGCATGGTGGGCAGCAAGGGCGCAATGGCCCGATCGAGCACCTGCGAGCGCGGCAGTACGTCCGCCAGGTCGCAGGCGTTGAGCTGAGAAAATGTGGTGAGGGATTCGATCATCGGCAATGTCAAGGGAAACGGGTCGGAGCATGACCGTAACACAGCGCCGGCCCGCTTCAACCGCTGCCCGCCGGACAGCGTCTAACGTCGGTTGCCGTCCAAGAGAGTGACACGAGGAGTACCAAATGCGAGAGATAAGACTGGGGCTTATGCTCATGACGCTGCTGCCAACGCTGGCGCTTTCGACGCCGCTCGATCGAGCGCTGGTGCAGGCCGATCTGGCGCTGGCCAGGGAAACGCTGCAGCGAGTGCACCCGGGGTACGATCGCTATACCTCGACCCCCGCGCTGGATCGGATGTGGCGGCAGCTCGACCAATCGTTCGACGAGCAGGTGACGTTAACCGAAGCCTATCTCGGGCTGTCACGCATCCTCGCAGCCATTCGTTGTGACCACACTAAGGCAGAGCTGCCGAAGGCCATGGTGCAGGCTCGTGAATCCTCGCCACTCTATCTCCCTTTCCGCTTCAGGCTGTTCAGCCAAGATGGCGGCCACCGCATGTATGTCTCGCAGCCTGGTGGAACACCGCTGGCGCGGGGCGACGAGATTCTCACCATCGACGGCACGCCGGTGCAGGATCGGCTCGCCGACGTTGCGCCCTACATACCGGTCGATGGTTTCACCGACCACGTCAAAAGCGTGGTGCTGGCATCCAGCAGCGAGTTTCTCGGCTCGGGCTTCGACCATTTCGACCCGCTGCTGAACGACGTCGCCGCACAGGTTGTCGTGAAAGCCCGTTCTAGCGACGGCGTCATCCGCGAGCGCACCCTGCCCCGCATCGGCTACGCCGCTTTCCGGGACCTGACGTCGGGCAAGCGCTGGGGCCAAAACTTTTCTGATCCGGGGGTCGCGCGCATCGAGTTTCCGACGGAAAAGGTTGCGGTGTTGTCGGTGGATACGTTCGTCAACTATCGCAAGCCCGTGAAGCCTGAAGCCATCTATGGACCGCTGTTTCGTCAGGCGGCCGAACGCGGGGTAGAGACCATGATTCTGGACCTGCGCAGCAATGGTGGCGGATCCACCGACGCGCAGCTCGGTCTGGTCGCCCGGTTGATCGATAAGCCCACTTTTGGCGCGCGGGATGTTCGCGTGAAGACGATCAATCTCGACGGCCTTCGGGACCACCTGGACACCTGGGAAAAGGCGGCGCTCAACCCGCAACCGGGGCAATTCAATCGACGCGACGACGGCTGGTGGTCCGTGAAGCCGGAGTTTGGCGGCGTGGGTGAGCCGCTCGAACCGCAGGCGGATGCGTTCGGCGGTCGCCTGATTGTGCTCACGAGCCGCTCGAATTCCTCAGGCTCGACGTCCTTTGTGTCGGTGATGCAGGCCACCGGACGCGCAACGCTGGTTGGCGAGTCGACCGGCGGCAGCCAGGAGGGCCCAACCGCTGGCATCATCTTCTTTCTCACGCTGCCTAACACCGGCATCGTTGTGCGGGTGCCCTACCAGCTCACCGAACAGGTAACCGAGAACCCGGTTTACGGTCGGGGCTTCGACCCGGACATCGAGGCGCCGGAAACGTATGAATCGTGGCTTGCCGGGCGCGATCCGGCGTTGGAGGCTGCGATAAAGCTTGCAAACTCCGGCATGCTGGCGTTGTAGTCGGTTGCGCGGTTCAAGGAGCTAGCCTTCCTCAGCCATCAACGCGCGAACATGACTGAGCGCCCCGTAGCGACGCTCAATTTCCTGCAGGGCTTCCGCGTTGCTGCGCTGGAGCTCGTCCAGCATGTCCTGCACGCGCGGATCTGCCAGGATCGGCTGAAGAAAACCGTCGGGGCGGGAAATCTCAGGCCACAGACAGGCGTCGCAGCCGTAGGTCAACGGGTATCTGAAACCGTGCTCGCGGGCGTTCGAAAGCGCTGCGACCGCCGCTTCGAGCTGACCGAGCTTTGCGTGGACCAACGCTGACTGGAAGTCGTAGCGCCAGCTGATGACATCCGGATACTCCAGCATTTTTGTGAGCAGGCTCTCGGCAAGCGCCCGTGCCCGGTCCTTCGCGCCGGTCCGCTCGAGAAGATCAATGCCGAACAGCGCCACCCAGTCGCCTTCGCTGCCGAACCGTCCCTCACGAAACTCCGGCTGCTCGGCGAACACCTCGGGCCAGCGCGCCGTCAGCTCCCTCAGGGCATCGTCGTACCGACCCACTTCATAGAATCCCAGCGCCAGGGCGAACGGGCGAAAGACAGGTGGTACCTGCGGGCTGCTCACCGCTTCCCGATACGCCTCCCAGTCCTCGCGGAGCTTGGCGCTGATGGATAGGCTGTAATGATCGGTTCCGCGATCCACCACAAACCGGGCTTCAGGCACCGCGCCAAGTTCCATCAGCGTTGCAGCGAATACCGACCGCGACCAGGGATCAGCCAGAGAACGTGCAGGATCGCTAAAAATCAGCCGGATAAAGGTGTCAAAATCCCCAAAACCTTTTGCCGTATCGCCGAGGCTGGCTGGCGACAGCTCCGGGTAGGTCGTAAGGCTCTGCATAAGAGAGCTCGCGGCCGCGGCGCGGTTGCCGTCCACATAGTAGCGATAGGCCAGCGACGATCGAACCGGCAGGTGAGCCGGGTCTATCGCCAGCGCGCTCTCCAGCAGCGTGATATCTCCGCTGATCCGAAAGCTGGCGTAGAGCGCTTCCAGGTGACGGGGATTGGCGCGCAGGGCCTGGCGATAGTTGTCCTCCAGACTGGCCGCATCTTCGATACCGGACATCTCCGCGACCCAGGCCTGGGCAAACAGGATGTCGGGATGGTCGGGTTCGAGCGTCGCTGCTTTGGCAAGCGACTGGCTTGCGGCCGCTGATGGGCCCTGCTCATAGTAGGCGGCCACGATGGCACGGTAAGCGTGGGCCAGCGCATGCTCCGGATCCTGCTCGAGCGCCCGTTCAAAACGTGTCAACGCGCCCTGCTCGCGATTGCGCCACAATGCCCGGCCCTCCAGGTAGCTCGCGTGGGCCTGCGGCGAGGTCGATTGATAGCTGGCCTTGGCCACTTCGTCGTAGCTGATCGCCCCCAACAGCTCACTCACGACGGCCTCCGCGATACCGTCTTGGATTTCAAACAGATCCGCCATTTCCCGATCGAAATTTTGCGACCACTGAGTGAAGCCACTGCTGACTTCGACCAGCGAGGCCGTTATCCGTAGCGCCTCGCCGGATCGACGCACCGTCCCCTCCACCAGATAGTCCACATCGAGCTGGCGACCCATACTCTGTGGCTTCTCAGTGGATTGCTTGAAGCGAAATGCCGACGATCGGCCTGGGACCGCCAGTCCACGTACGGCAGCCAGCCGATGGAGCAGTTCCTCAGAAAGGCCGTCAGCAAACAACTCGTCGCTGCCGTCAGGTGTCAGGCTCCGAAAGGGAATGACAGCAACCGCCACCGAAGCTGAACGGGATACGGCGCCCGGCGGCGCCGGCGCCTCGCTGCTCGTACGCCACCACTGCCAGCCCATAGCCAGGACAAACGCCAGCGCGGCGCCCACGACCCAGCTTCGTCCCGTTGCCAGGCTCGCTTGCGCCACCGGGGCTTGCTGAATCTGCGGGCGGTCTGCAGGCATTTGATCGATTCGACGCACCAGCTCTTCCAGGGAGCCCGCATCCCGCTGTCTGAACCAGCCGGACAGATCCAGCGTCTGAAGCTGGCGAAAACCCAGCGGCCCCAGCGTGCCGTCCAGGGAGGTCGGCACCAGCTTGCCCTGACTCTGTGCGAGTTCAGCCTCGTCCCGAACCCACTGGGATTCCGTAGCGCTTTCTGACCAGACGACCACAACCTGCCGCGCCGCGTCGATCTCTCTTTCAATCGTTTGGGCAAAGTCCGCGCCGGCCCCGATGTCGCGATCCCAGAATACGTCCAGCCCCCGCGCGTTGAGCGCTGACGCCAGCGTTTCGACGGATGCCCGATCTTGCCTGCTGTAAGAGATGAAAACGTCAGCCATGGTGGAATTCTAGCGTGCCAAACCGCTTGGTGGGGGGGCTGCAGTAACCGAGGAGAGCATTGGCGTAGAGCTAACGCTCAAGCGCGGCGTTTTTCGGTGGTCAGCACGACCCCACCAGCCCCGGCCCGCTTGGCCCGGTACATATCCCTATCAGCGTGGGACAGCAGCGATTCGAGCGTTTCGCCATGCTCGGGGAACCGGGCTCGCCCGATCGACGCGCTACAGGTCACGCGCTGATCGTCGAGCTCGTAGGCCTCGCTCAGCGTATCGGTCACCCGGTCGACCAGGTTCTGTTCTGTGTCCGGGGTCAGGCCGGCCGCCAGCACCACAAACTCATCGCCACCAAAGCGTCCAACCAGATCCTGGGAGCGGCAGGTGTCCACGAGCCGGCCGGAGACAATCTGCAGCAGGCGATCACCCACCGAATGGCCGAACTGATCATTCACCTGCTTAAAGCCGTTGAGATCGATGAATAGCACCAGGCCACCAGCCTCGCTCTCAACCACCCGCTGGGCAGCCTGCTCGAAGCCGTGCCGACTCAAGATGCCCGTCAGGTAGTCCGAGTTCGCTTTTCGTTCCGCGGCGAGCTGCCGACGCATCAACCCCGAAATATCGGTCAACGTCAGCACAAGGTCATTGTCTACCGGCTCCGCCTCGAGCCGAAGCCAGCTTTTGCTGCGATCGCTGCTGAGCTCCACGTCCTCGGAAACCACTTGACCGTCCGCCGCGGCAGAGAAGATTTGCCGAGCCAGGGTCGCCTCGTCACCCCGCCACCCGGCCAGCACCAGCGACAGAATCTCCCCCGCGTCCTTGCCGGCCAGGCTGTCGGCATCGACCCTCGCCCAGCCTGCCGCCGCAGCGTTGGCAAAGACGCAGCGGTAGGCAACCGGCTCACCGTCAGCGGCCGGCCAATCGCGGCGCAGGCGAACAATCCCGTAAGAGGCGTGTTCAACGATGGTACGCATCAGCTGCTCACCGGTGGCGAGCGCCTCCTGCGCCGCATTTTCAGCCGTGACGTCACGACAGATCAGCGTCTGGCCCCGCGGGCTACCGTCGTCGGCCAGCACGTCAGACTTGCGCACATCAAACCACCGCTCGTCGTGCCGCAGCGGCTTACCGGTAGCCAGCGACGAGGCAAGCGCGATGGTCACCGGCGACTCCGACGGCAGCGGCCTACCGAGCAGCGCCGCTCGATCCATCCCGAAGAGCGCGCTGGCGGCGTGGTTGATCGATACCACCCGATCAGCCAGGTCGATTCCGATCACCGGATCGTCGATCTGCTCGATCAGCTCGCGGTAGGACACCGGCCGGAAGCGGTGGTCGCGGAGGTCGTTGATGATCCACAGGAACAGCGGCGCCGTGAGCGAAACCGAAAGTGCCGGCAACCACAGACGGTCGAGATGGATGCCGAAGGAATGCAGCAGGCCGGTGAGCATCGGGCCCAGGCTGATGATGAGAAACAGCACCATGGACCGGCGCTGCGGCGCAGATACGGCCGACAGGCGGAGGAAAAAGATGCCCATCATGCTGCCCAGCAGCAGGTAGCTGTAGGGCGCATGGACAAACCGATACCACGGCCCCCAGGCCGGGTGGACGAGCAGCTGGCCCGAGCCGTCGTCGAGCTGGGGCGACCAGAGCAGTCCGTGAGCTGAGTTGGTCAGCGCGAGCAACATCGTGCAGACCGGGATCACGCTCAGAAGCACGAGCGACCGGGGCCGGAAGGGACGACCCATCATGTCGAAGACCAGCGCAATCAGCGCCACCGGAATGCCGGCGCGACAAAAAAACATCATGACCTTGGCCACCGCCAGGGTGGTCGCGTCATCCGCCACCACCTGCAGCGCAGCACCGCCGATCCCCGGCAGCACCAGGACAAAATAGATCCCAAGGGACCACGCAACGCCTTCCCGTGCCTGTTTCAGCGTGGTGACGGCCATCCAAGCGAACACGGCCATCGCCAGCGCGAGAAGAGTCAGCGAACTGTAGTGCAAAAACACCGAAAGCACCCGACAAGAAATCTGAAAAAAGAAGATACCACGGGCGGCGGGCCTGGTTTACTCTGTCGCGCGAGCTTAGGCATTTTCTTCGGACAAAAGGGGAGCACATGCACTCTGGCAAACAGCGGGTCGCCGTCTTGGGTGGCGGCATCGGAGGGCTGACGGCAGCGTGGGAGCTGCAGAAGACCGGCAGCTACGACGTCACCGTTTATCAGATGGGCTGGCGGCTGGGCGGCAAGTGCGCCACCGGGCGAGATGCGGCCAACGGGTATCGTCTGGAGGAACACGGCATCCACGGTTTCCTCGGCAGCTACTACAACGCGCTGGAGATGCTCAATGAGGTTTTCGAGGAGCTGGCGGCGCTTCCCGACAACGCCGGCTTTCTCACCAGCCTGGACGAGGCGTTCGACCTGCAGAACGCCGTAGCGATGTGGGACTTCAACCGCGCCGCCTGGGAACACTGGTCGTTGGAGTTGCCCATCAACAGCTATCGCTATTCACAGGCAGGCGATCTGGCCAAGTTTGAGCATCGCCTCGAGGCCATGCTGAAGATTCTGGGGGTGCTCGCGGCAAAGCTGCAGCAGTCCGCCGAAGGCAACGCTGGCGGCGATCACAAGACCCTGCTCGCCAAGCTGGTGCAGGAGCTGGAACGACATGCCGACGTTGCCTCACACCCAGCGCTGGCCAAGTGGCTGGTAGGGCTCCTCGAGAAGTGCTGGCGCCCGCTGGCGAAACTGCTGAGCGCTGGTGAGCTGCTTGAGGAACACAGCGACCTCCGACACCTGTTTGTGATCCTGGATCTCGGCCTTGCGACGCTCAGCGGGCTCTTTCAGGATCGCATTCCCGAACGCGGCTTCGACGCAATCGACGACGAGAACTTCGCCGAATGGCTTGGCCGTCATGGCGCCCATCCGATCACGCTGAGCAGCCCGCTGACCCTCAACACCATTGCCCTGTCCTACCAGTTCCCGCAGGGGGACACGTCGATTGCGCCGCAGATGAGTGCGGCTTCCTACCTCGACTGGAATCTCCGCCAGTTTGCCTATCTGGGGGCGTTTGGGATGCTGTTCGCGGCCGGAACCGGCGAGACGGTCATCGCACCGCTCTACCGGGCGCTGCGGTCCCGGGGCGTAAAGTTCAAGTTTTTTCATAAGGTTGAGCAGCTGAGGCTGGCGCCGGACAAACAATCGGTGGCTGAGATCGATCTAGGCATCCAGGCTCACGTGCTGCAGGGCGAATACGATCCGCTGATCGGTCCAATCAAGGGACTAAGGTGCTGGCCCAACCGTCCTAACTTCGCGCAGCTGAAGGAAGGAGATGCGCTCGCCGGGGGAAGCGAGCTGTCGGGGGGTGGCTACGACCTGGAGTCTTACTGGTCACGCTGGGAAAACCCGGCGCAGCAAACGCTGAAGTGCGGCGAAGACTTCGATCAGGTGGTGCTCGCGATATCTATCGGTGCCCTGCCGTACCTCTGCCGGGAGCTGCTCGAAGACACGAGCAACGCGCCCGAGTGTCAGGACCCCAAGGGACGGACACGCTGGCAGGCCATGGTGGACGAGGTGCCGACCGTGCAAACGCAGGCGATGCAGCTGTGGTTTGACAGTCCGCTGCCGGACCTGGGCCTGCCGTCACTGCCCGGAAACAACGTTTGGATTGCTGGAACTTACGTGAATCCCCTCGGTGGCCAGGTTGACTTCAGCCATCTGCTCAACGTCGAGGACTGGCCTGCCGACTCGGGGCCAAAAGGACTGCTGTACATCTGCGGCACCATGCCCGACGCCGGCATTCCAGACTTCAGCGACCATCAGTTTCCCGCAGCGCAGCACGATCGCGTCCGCTATCAGTGCATTCAGTACCTTGGAGCCGCCACCGGACCGCTGCTCGCAAACGCCACGGTCAACGCTGTGCAGGGCGCGGCCGACCCGGTCGGCCTGGATCTAAGCCTGCTGCATGCCGCGGACCCGAACGCTGCGCCACGCGGAGCCAGGCGCTTTGAGACCCAGTTCTGGCGCGCCAACATCGACCCGACGGAACGTTATGTCACCAGCCCGCCCGGCAGCGCCAAGTATCGGCTGAGGGCTGACGCGACGGGATACAGCAACCTGACCATCGCCGGTGATTGGATCTACACCGGCCTGAACGTCGGCAGCGTGGAGGGCACGGTCATGGGCGGCCGGCTGGCCTCCAACGCGCTCTGTGGATTGCCCAAGAAGGGCGACATCCATGGCTACGATCCCTTTGGACTGGAAACGTAGGCTGAAGAACACTTCTACTTCACTCACCGCTGGCGGCGGGGCTCAACTCATCGAGATTTCGTTGTCGTAAACTTCGCGGGGCAGCGGCAGCCCCGCGAGCTCAGCGTCGCCCAGCGGTCCGTCGGGGACATAACCAAACTGTTTCACCAGCGCTTCCAGCTGCCGACAGTGGTGGGCCGCGTGCCAGGTGGTACGTTCCAAAACGTTCAGCGAACGCCGCTGGCCGTAGTAGGTGTCTAGCCGGTCCGGCAGCACACCGTCCGCCGCATCCCACCAGGCAGCGAGCTGCGTACTGACCTGCCCACCGAGCGCCGCAAGCTGCTCGCCGGTTTCCACGCCCTCGGGCGTCAGCCGCTCAAACCACTCGTAGTCCAAACGCCCACCCTTAGCCGACTCGAGGAAGGCATCGATCACCATGAAGATGTGGTAGACCAGATCGCTGTAGGGTCGATCTCGACCCGGAAAGCTCCCCTTTAGCTGCCCGTTGGAAAGCTGACGGGCGTAGCGACACGCAGCGTCGATCACGCGGTGGCATTTGTCCACATACTGCGCCGGGGTCAGTGCGGGCTCACTGATCGAAACACCTACAAATGCCGCAACGTCCCGAAGGTCCTGACAGTAAGTACCTTCTCCTCCCCGGGCCACCACCGGCACCGAGCGAAAGCCCAGCTCCGCCAATTCGGTCAACGCTTCGGGGACTTCCGTGACGTTAATCGACTCAAACACGACGCCGTGCTCGATCAAAAACTCTTTGGTCCGCAAACAGCTGGAACAGCCCGGCATCCAGAAAACACGATAGGGCGGCAGTTCTTTCACGCCTCGGTAAACACCTTAAAACCCAGCAATCCGAAAACTCTAGCGTAAACCGGCAGCGGCGACAGCACCCTGCTCGCCGGCCCGGTTCAGCTGGGAGTGGACCGCTTACTCAGGCAGAGCAAACGCCAGCACAAAATCTCCCGGCATGCTGCCCTCCGGCTGACTGCCGCCGGCCGTCAAGACCACGTACTGTCGGCCGTTCATTTGGTACGTCATCGGTGTCCCCTGCGGTTGCGCCGGCAGCGTGATCCGCGCCAGAACATCGCCCGTGTCGCTGGCCATCACCATCAGCGTCCGATCCCAACGGGACGGGGCGAGCGTTAGTCCACCAGCGGTCATCACGGGCCCACCGGACAGCAACGAACCCCAGTTTCGGGCTTCGGGATGATCTTTAGCGTTCGGGAAAGGCCCGGCCGGCGTCTCCCACAGCACCCGGCCCTGCCTCAGATCCACCGCCACCCAGGTTCCCCAGGGGCCACGATGGCAGGGCAAAACCCGTTCGGGATCGTAAACGTCATAGCGCGCTATGCCGAAGGGTGTACCCGACTGGCTCGTAAACTGCACACCCTGAGGGCCGCCCTCCTCTTTGCGCCGACGTTTCTTGAAATCCTTTCGCGGAATCAGCTCCACAACCGTGGGGAGTCGATTGATGCCCAGGACCGCGACACCACGGGCTGCATCCACACTCATGGAACCCCAGTTGGTACCGCCGCCGTTGCCCGGGTAAAGCACGCTGCCCTCCAGGCTCGGAGGGGTGAACAGGCCCTCCCAGCGTCGACCCTCGAGCAGCCCAGCACAATAGCTCTTCATGGCCGGGCTGTGGTCCCAGAGCTCAAAACTGTCAGGGTGCAGCGCCAGGGCTGGCGCCGGAAAAGGCTGGGTGGCCGCTGCGGCTTCGCCAGGTACGCCCGACGTCGGAACTGCACGCTCGCTGACCGGAAACAGCGGCTCGCCGGTCGCTGCGTTGAGCGCAAACAGATGACCCATCTTGGTCGCCTGGAGCAGCATGAGCGGGCCGCCCTCGGATAGCCGGGTGAGCGCCGGCTGCGCCGCCAGGTCATAGTCCCAGAGGTCGTGATGAACGGTTTGAAAATGCCAGCGGACGGCGCCGCTCTCAAGGTCTAACGCAACAACCGAGTTGGCATAGTTATTCGACCCCTTCCGCTCGCCACCAAAAAAGTCCGGCGATGGGCTGGTTGTCGGCACATACACCAGGCCGAGCGCCTCGCTCGCCGACGCGACCGACCACATGTTGCCACCGCCGGTTCGTACCGCCTGCTGATAATCCCAGCCTGAGGCCTGGCTTTGCCTGGAGTCCTTGGGGACCGGATCGAACGACCACTTCAGATCGCCGCTGCGAGCGCCAAAGGCGCGCACGGTGCCGGGCTCCAGGCGCACGCCACCGTTGTCGCCAATCGAAGACCCCACAATCAAGGTAGAACCAACCACCGTCACCGGCGAGGTCAGCGAATACTCACCGCGGCGAAAGTTCGCGATCCCCCGGCTGAGATCTACAGCACCGTCCTGACCGAAATCCTCGCAAGGACGACCCGACTCGCTGTCCAGCGCAATGAGCCTGGCATCGAGCGTGCCCAGATAGATCCGCGACGCGCAGGTTCCCCGCCCTGGCCCACGCCAGGCGCTGACCCCACGGGCGGTGAATAGCTCGGAATAGCCTCGGCCAAAGTCCACCTTCGGATCGAAACGCCAGCGCAGTTCGCCCGTGTCGGGAGCAAGCGCGTAAACCCGATTGAAGCCCGACACGACGTAGAGCAGCCCGTCGAAGAGGATCGGCGTCGCCTTGAAAGAACTCGACCGGCTGTGCTGGCTGCCGTCAGCCGCGTCCCCGGTGCGGAATTGCCAAACCTGGCGGAGCGCCTGCACATTGTCGGGCGTCAGCTGCCGGTGCGGCGAATACCGATCGCCGGCGAGGGATCCGCCGTAATGCTGCCAGGAAAGATCCCCGGTCGGCTGCTCGGCCATCGTGGCGAGACTAAGCAGTAGCGCAGCGGCGGCGGTCATCGATTGCATAAACGGCAGTCCCCAGGTTTTAACTGCAACATAAGAGATAATTCACGAGTCAGCCGCCCTTTTGTGACCAGTGGTGGTGTTCAGGGACCAGCGGTTCGCCCGCTGCTCGCCCGCTGATTCACCAAAACGATTAAGCTAGTGTCCTCTCTCCACGGCAAGCCTGGCGCAGCGGATTCATGAAACCCATCCTTGCGGTCTGCCATACCCCCAGCGGCAATACCCAAGCGCTCGCCGAGGCGCTGCTGCGCGGTATGCAGGCCGGCACCGAACGGCACGACGCGCTGGTTCAGCTGGCGCCTCGCGACGTGGAGGCCAGCCACGTGCTTGAGGCCGGCGGCCTGATCATCGGGACAACCGAGAACTTTGGCTCGATGGCGGGGTTGACCAAAGACTTTTTGGAACGCATTTACTATCCCTGCCTGGAGAACACCCAGGGACTTCCGGTGGGCATCTACATTCGCGCCGGCCAGGATGGCCGAGGAACCGCCCGGCAGCTGGAGACGGTTATCACCGGATTGCGCTGGCGAATGGTGCAGCCGATGCTGACGCTGCGAGGACCGTTCGACGCCGAATTCATCGATCGGGTTGAGACGTTGGGCTGCACGCTGAGCGCCGGCCTTGAAGCGGGAATCTTCTGAGAATCACCCGGCGGCGAAAGCAGATTCGATTTGTCCGGTCCCTTGAACGAGACTAATTGCCAGGACGGGAGAATCCGGTGACGCACTCAACGACCCGCAAGTTAGGCTATTTTGCGCTTTTACTTTCGCTGCTCGTCGCTGCAGGACTGGCGCTCGCGCAGAACCCGCAGACCCGAACGCTCGGCGCACGCAGCCTGATCGACCAGCCCGCGCTGGCCATGGAAATGCCCGACTATGACGCCATCGGGACGGGTCCGATGAGCATCAGGCCGCTGCTGCCCGGCAGCCCCGCGCCAGAATTTAAGGTTTCCGGCATGTCAGGCAGCCGCCTGTCGTTCAGCCCGAAACACCTCGAGCGGCCCGTGGTGGTGACCTTTTTCCGCGGCGGCTGGTGCCCCTACTGCGTCACGCAGTTTTCCGGTCTGCGGAAGATCGAGGCCGAGCTGGTCGAGCTGGGTTACGACATTTGGTTCATCAGCCCCGACCGGCCGGAACTCCTGTCGTTTGGCGACCCCGGCCCCGATGCGCCGTACAAACTCTATTCGGATTCTGACCTCAGCGCGGCCCGGGCCTTTGGCATCGCCTATCAGCTGTCGCAAACCACGCTCGAGCGCTATTTTGAGGGTGGTCGTCTGCTGGCCAGCTACAGCGGACTGGAAACCGGCGCCCTGCCCGTCCCGTCCAGCTTCATCATCTCGAAAAACGGTGAGGTGGTTTTTCAATACTCGAGTCCTGACCACACGCGGCGAATTCAGCCGGAGCTTTTGCTGACCGCCGCACGCCTGAACGTCGAGAATATGGCATCGCGCTCCCTCGGCGATTTTGTGGACGGTGAATCGCAAGGACCTTAGTGGTCCGTCCAGTGACTGGGCCTGCTAAGGTAGGCGCATGACACCGCGGGAAATCCTCGAACACAGCCTCCTTTTTGGCAATCTCCCGGGCGAGCGGCTGGATCAGCTTGCGGCGCTTGCGCAGTCGAGGGAGGTTAGCAAGGGCACCCTGCTCTTCAATCAGGGAGACCCGGGGGATGCGCTTTACGGCATCGCCAGCGGCAAGGTGCTGGTCTACATCACCGGCGCTGATGGACGTGAGTTTTCTCTGACGGTACTGGAGACTGGCGACGTCCTTGGCGAAGTGGCCCTGATCGACGGGCGGCCCCGCACTGCTGCAGCCCGCACCATGGAAAAGTGCCGGCTGCTGGTGATCCAGCGCAGCCACTTCACACCCCTCCTCGAGGACAATCCGCAGCTGGCGCGGGATCTGCTGACGCTGCTGTGCGACCGGCTGCGCTGGTCATCACAACTGATCGAAGAGTTTTCCCTGATGCCGGTGGAGGGCCGCCTGGCGCGCCGCCTGCTGACGCTGGCGGAGCTCCTGGGCAAAACGAGCAGTGAGGGGGTCCAGCTGGAAATCTCTCAGAGCGAGCTGGCTCAGTTTCTGGGGATATCGCGGCAGATCGTCAATCAGTATCTGCAGGAGTGGCGCCAGGCCGGCTGGCTGGAGCTCTCGCGAGGCCGAGTGCTCATCCGAGATTGGAACGCGGTTCACGAGGTGTGTTTTCAGTCCACCCGGTAATCGTCATCTTCCTCGCCGATGATGCGCCCACCGCAGCCGATAAAACACTGGTCATAGCCTTCGCTGCAGCCACTGTAATTTGGGACCGGACAGGGGCCGGGCCTAACGCATCCACCTCGATTCCCCCGGACCTCCAGGCAGCGCAGAAACTGAGCGTAGACAATCCGGTACCGATATTGACAGTCCTCGTCACGGCGCTGGATGGGGGTGCGGCAAACAAAACGTTCGCGCTGGCAAAACTGCAGGCACTGCTCGGCTTCCGCGCCCTGCGGGTCAACGTATTCTCTCTCGGCAGGCCCTGCACAGCCCGCCATGCCGGCGATCAGCAGCAGGACCGCCCCCGCAAGCTTGATGGGCCGACCGACTTTCATCGTCTTCCTGTTCTCATGGCTGCACGGTCCACAGAGCCGTTAACGGTTGACGCGCAAGGCGCCTGCCTGATCGACCGGAAAAGGATGTGCCGTAGTCAGGGTTCGTCCTTGGCCGCCTCGCGCGCCGCTCTCTCCTCAGCCTTTTGGCGCTTCTTGAGTTCTTTGCTGTCCTCGATGACGCCACCGCAGGACTCGAAGCAAAGGTCGTAGTTGATGGTGCAACCCTTCGTCTGCAGCACGGGACACCGCTGCGGACGGATGCAGTTTCCACCCTGGCGGCGACACCAGTTGAATTGGCGCTGCTGCTCCCGGAACACCGCCTTGCAGTAGTCGTACTGGTCTTTGGCGAACGCGCGACACTGCATCTTGACCACGTTGCACTGATCAGCGCACTGCGCGACCGCCTCGTTGGGTTCGATGTAGACTTTTTTGGCGTCTGCGCTGCCGGCCGGCAGCAATCCCGCCAGCAGGGCCAGCAAGAGCAGCAGAGGAGTCGATAGATGAGCTTTGACCATAGCCATATTCCTGCGGATATCCTGCCATTTCACCACGCGGTTGCGCTGCGGAACAAGCGGTGGATTCCCTGGCAGGTGCCTAGTCAGACATCTCAGCCACGCCCATGATCCGGCTCATTTTGTACCGGCATGCATTTCGGGCTAACCGCGCGCCGGACAACTCCGTCCAACAGGCATGAATCGACCTTTACCACCGGTGCAGCGTGTTGTCAGACGCTGAGCTTGTCGACAAGGCACGCCGCGGCGACCGTATGGCGTTTCGAACGCTGGTGCTCGACCACTCCGAGGCCATGCACCGCCTGGCGCTGCGGCTGACGGGCAATGAGTCAGCCGCGCAGGACGTGGTTCAGGAAGCTTGGATCAAAGCCCACCGCAGCCTGGAAAAGTTTGACGGCCGCGCTCGCTTCGGCACCTGGATTCACCGGATCACGGTCAACGCGGCGCTGGACCTCATGCGCAAGCAAAAGAGCCGGCAGCGCTTTGAAGTCGACGAACAGCCGGACTACGCGCCGGAGCCCCGGGCCGCCGAGAGCTGCCCGGCAGAAAGCGAAGATCTGCTGCGCAGGACGATGACCGCCCTGCAGCGGCTCAGCGACATGGAACGCACCGCGTTTACGCTGCGGCACTTCGAAGGCCACTCCATCAGCGAAATCTGTGAACTGCTGGAGATTGGCAACAGCGCGTGCAAGCAGGCGATTTTCCGAGCGGTACACAAAATGCGAGACCAGCTGGAGGCGCTGGCATGAGCGCCGGCAATCCGTCTTGTCAGACGGACACTAGGAACTTACATCGATGAACAAACCTAAGGAAACCATCTCGGATATCGACCTGCTCATGCTCTATTACGGCGAGCACGACGATCCGTCGTTGGCGGCCAGAGTGGCGAGTGATCCCGAGCTGTCAGCGCGGCTCGAAGCGCTCAGTCAGGGCCTGGCTCGGATTGAGCAGGCGCCGCTTCCCGCCCCTGGCCCGGACTATCCGCAGCAGGTGTGGCAGCGCCTGGTTCCAGAGCTGGGTTCGAGCGCCGCCTCGTCGGCGGCACCAGCGTCACGCTGGCGCCGGATGCTGCTCGCACCGCGGTTTTCGCTGGCGGGGATCGCTGCGCTGCTGATGGTGGGCGTGGTGGCCTTCATGATGGGCCAGACGATGAACCGGCCAGCGGAACCCACGCTGGCGCTGGACGCCCAGACGCTGCTGATGCGGGAACTCGCGCTACACCTGCAGCAGGCGGAGCTGCTGCTGACGGAAGTGGCCAACAACGGTCCGGCAACGGCATCGTTGAGCGCCAGTGCGCAACCGCTGCTGAAGGCCAATCGCCTGTACCGCATAGCGGGCGGCAGCCAGGTGAGCCAACCACTCAGCCTGCTGCTGCAGGACATGGAGGCACTGCTGCTGGAATTGGCCAATGCGCAAGACACGCAGGAACTCGGCCCGGTTCGGGACTATGTGGACAGCGATCTGCTGTTCCGGGTGCGGGCATTGCGTCATTCATTGACGGAAGAAAATCGAATCTAAGGAAGCTTTATGAAGATTTTATGCACGTTGTCGTTGCTGTTGGGCCTGGTCAGCTGGTCGACTCAGGCTTCCGCTCAAGCGTATGAGCGAGGCCAGGAAGCGCTGCGAGAAAAGGACTGGAGCGCGGCAGTCGAAGCGTTTCGAGACGCTGAGCGTCGCCGCGAGCGCGTCGACGCAGCGCTTTACTGGCGGGCTTACGCGCTGCGTCAGCTCGGCCGCGAGCGGGAGGCAGGCGGGGTGGCCAAGCAGGTGGTTCGGCGCTATCCGGACAGCCCCTGGACGGACGATGCCGCGGCCCTGCTCGACGAGCTCGGCCAGGGTGAACCGGACGTGGGCCAGGACGCGGAGCTGCGGCTCTTCGCACTGCAGCGGCTGATCGACGGCAACCCCGATCGCGCCCTGCCGCTGATCAGGGATATGCTCGCCGGCAATCCCGATCCCGACACGCGCCGGCAGCTGCTGTTTATCCTGGCCGCCAGCGACAGCGCGGAAGCCAACGAGCTCGTGCTGCGCACGGCCCTGGATAGCGATGAACCGGATCTGCAGATCCAGGCGATTCACATGCTTGGCGCCGGCTCTGACGGGGCTGCGATTCCCCAGCTGACGGAGCTCTATCGAGCCAGCACGTCCGAGTCTGTGCGTCGCGCGATTATCGATGCACACCTGATGGCCGATGAGCCGGAGGCGCTGGCCAGACTCATCGGGCAGGAAAAAAGCGCTGATCTCCAGCGCCACGGTATTGTGACCCTTGGCGGCATGGGCGCCGTTGAAGAGCTCAAAGGCATCTACCGCAACCTGCCTGGCACGCGGGAACGGGGAGCGGTGCTCGAGGCGCTGGCGATCAGCGGCGACGTGTCCGAACTGGCGGGCATAATCGAATCGGAGACCGACCCGGAGCTTCGCGTAACCGCCATCCGCAGCCTCGGCATGGCCGGCGACGACGGCAGCAGCGATGAGATGCTGGCGAGGCTGGCCGCCACCGCCACCAGTCCCGAGGAGCTGGTGGCCATTCTTGAGGCGGTCACCATCATGGATTCCGGCGCGGAAACGGTCCTGGCGGTCGCACGGCGCAGCACGAGCCCCGAAGTGTCGCGAAGGGCCATCCAGACGCTGGCCATCCTCGACGAAAGCGAGGCGGTCATGGATCTTTATCGGGAGCTTCGGGGGCAATCGCCCGAGGTTGACCGCGCGATGCTGGAGGCGCTGATGCTGCTGGACGACGGCGCCGAGATTGCGGTCGACATGATTCGCAGCAACAGCAACCCCGAGATTGTGATGATGGCGATCCAGACGCTGGGGATGCTGGATGAAGGAGAGCGACTCACGAACCTGTATCCGAGCCTCGCAACACCCGAGCTCAAGCGCACCGCCCTGCAGCACATGATGGCCGGGGACAACGAAGAGGGTGTGCGCGGAATTCTGAAGACCGAAACCGACCCTCAGCTGCGGGCCGAAGCGATCCGGGCCATGGCGGTGATGGACGTCAGCGCTGACGAGGACCTGCTGCGGATCTATCGCAACGGCACGCCTGAAGAAAAGTCGGTGGTGGTCGAGACCTGGATGATCCAGGAGTCCGATGAGGCGGTCGTGATGGCGCTGGAGGAAGAGACCGACCCGACCTTCAAGCGTCGATTGATCGAGGCTCTTGTCGTGATGGACTCAGAAGAGGCGGATGAGTATCTCTTCGAGTGGCTGGAGCGATGACCAACCGCAGTGACCGGCACTGGCCGGCCACTGCAAATCGAAGCTCAGGACTCTAGCGGGACAAACTTCAGCGCCACGCCGTTGTTGCAGAAGCGCTGACGGGTCGGCGCCGGGCCGTCGTCAAACACGTGGCCCTGGTGTCCACCGCAGCGAATACAGTGGTACTCGGTCCGGGGCCACACCAGCTTGAAGTCTCGCTTGGTCGCCAGATGGCCAGGAATTTCGGTAAAGAAGCTGGGCCAGCCGGTCCCGCTGTCATACTTCATTTCGGAGGTAAACAGGGGGAGTTCACAGCCGGCGCAGGCGAAGACGCCAGGCCGCTTCTCAACGTTGTAGGGATGGGAACCCGCTCGCTCCGTGCCCTCGCGGCGGAGCACGTTATAGGCCAGATCTGACGCCAGCCGCTCGCGCCACTGCGCGTCGGTCAGCTCAAATGGATCAAGAGAAAGATCCAGACCGTGGTTCTCTGCCAGGAAATCCTGCCAGCGAGCCTGCATGTCCTCAATATCGCTATCGGTCATCGGTACCCTTCGCTGATTGGCGGCCCAGCCGCTGATGCTGGCGGCACCCACTGCGGCGGCGGCCGCACTCGCAACAAACACTCGACGTTTCATGCTTTCTTCCAAATTGTCGCAGGTCCCATAGTAGACCGCGTTAAGTGAAGAAAAATTGCAGAGAAGCAGCGAGTTAGCTCAGGCGTCAGATTCAGGCCCGGGGAGGAGCTCCAGATGGCTGGTGTCGATCGAGGGTGTCGGTTCGCGCTGATCGGGATCCAGACTATCGAATTCTTCGGTGACCGAGAGGCCGCTGGTATCGATCTCGGGCGCTGCCGGGGGTTCAGCGGAATCCGCCGGTCCCTCATCGCTGGCGACATCAAACCCGCTCAAATCGATTTCCGGCGCTGCCGGCGCTTCGTGTTCGTCCAACGCGTCAAATGCTTCGCTGGCGCTCAGACCGCTCGTATCCACCTCCAGCGGCGGCGGCGGCGCCGTTTCGTCGACCACCTCTCCCGCCTCCGCGAGCTCGATGTCAGCCAGGTCGAAGGTCAGCGGCTCGATGACTTCCGGCGCTACCAGCTGGACGCCAACCGGGGCCAGCTCGGCCGCGGCCGGTTGATCGCCGGCGCCCGCGGCGGTGTCCTCGCCATGGGGTTCAGCCGGCTCCGCGACTCCGGCGTTATCCGCTGCTTCAGCTTCACGTGCTTCGTCTGGCGAGTCGTCGACCTGAAACACCGCCTTACCGCTGCTGACCGACTCAGCCGGGTCGTCGATCGCAAAGCTGGCGCGACCCGGTGCTGGCGCGGACTCTGCCGGCGCCGGCGGGGTGCTGGGCGGATCTTCTGGCGGTGGCGTCACGCGGGCCTGGGCACTGCGCTCGGTTTCGGCGCTGACCACTGACACAATCAACCCGGCTTTCCTGAGCGCTGCGCGATAGCGATCCGCCGCCTCACGTTCGAGTCCCTTTTTTAGGACCTGCCGGCGACCGTCGAACAGTTTCTCGACCTGCTCCGGCTGAGCCTTGAACAGCTTTGCGAGGTTCTCCCTGGCCTGCTCAGGCGCGGTGCCGGGCGCGACCCGACCGCGAAAAACAATCTGGTAGTCTCGCGACGGCATCAGATACCCAGATTGCTCAACATATTAATCAGCGTTCGTACCGTCGCCACGGTGTCTGGATGATCGACCTCCAGACTGGTCGCCTCGCGGTTGAGTTCCTCAAGCAAGTCGGGATGCACAGACGGGTCATCCTGCGCCGGAATCTGCTCCTCCATGGCGTCGATCAGACGCGTCAGCTCGGCAGCTCTGGCTTCATCGAGCGTGACCTGGGAGAGCTCAGCGCGCAGCGATTCGAGCAGTGTCAGCAGTTGTTGACGGCGTTGACTCATAATGGCGTCTATAGTAGCAGTGCGCCGCTACGGCGCCGAGCGCAGTTAGGGCACTTAGTTAAGAATTGTTCATCGGTATCGCTGCCAACTACTTGAGCCAACATACGTTTCAGTTCTTGTCCACAAATCCTGTGGATAAGTTTGTGGACATCCCCTCAGCCCGGTCACCCAAACCGACCAAACACATGGGTCCGCTGCACTTTGATCAAAATTTGCTCAGCCCGTTTAGCTGCTAAGAATCAATCACTTACAGCATCCGCTGCGAAAGCCAAGCCAATTATGACAGCTATGTTTCACGTTTGTGACGGCCCAAATCCGGGTGTGCATAAGGCCATTTGGCAAATCAGTCACTTACATTGACACTCAGAAAGGCCGAGTACAAAAAAGCCGCGAAAACCGCATAAAAAAAGGGCGTCCGAGGACGCCCTTTTGGTCTGGTTAATGCTCGATCAAGCGGCTGCTTGGTCGCCCTCAAGCAAATTTTTTGCACCTTCGATACGAACCTTCTGCGGCTTCATCGCCTCGGGCAGTTCCCGGACCAGGTCGATGTGAAGCAGGCCGTTCTCCAGCCGGGCGCCGTTGACCCGGACGTGGTCGGCGAGCTGAAAGCGCCGTTCGAAAGACCGTTCCGCGATGCCGCGATAAAGGAACTCCCGCTTGTCGTCCTGCTGCTTGCGGGCACCGACAACGGTCAGCGTGTTTTGCTCGGAGGTGATATCGAGGTCTTCCTCCGAGAATCCTGCCACCGCCATGGTAATGCGGTAGTGGTCTTCTCCGGTGGATTCGATGTTGTACGGGGGAAAGCCGCTGCTTTGCTCGACGCGGCTGGCGTTGCTTAGCAGGTTGGCCATGCGCTCAAAGCCAATAGCGGAGCGATACAGCGGGCTGAAATCAAAAGAGGTCATACTATTCTCCTTAGAAGCAATAGGTTGCGTTGTGGCCCACGTCGTCGTGCGGCCGGTCACGTGGCCCCATCAGGCGACCACGAAGAATAGGTGGGAATCTCGCCAGCTTTTTTCAAGGGGTCTGGCGCTTCGCCTACCCCCCGCGCAGCAACTATTCCAGCTCGTCAATACTGCGCGGCCAGCTGCTCTTCAGCAGGCGAGCCAATACCCGGTCCGACAGCAAACGGCCACCGGTCTGGCAGCGGGCGCAATAGTTGGCCTCGTTGCTGGCGTACTGAATGCGCTGCACGGGGCTGCCGCACACCAGGCACGGCTCCCCATAGCGACCGTGTACGGCCATCTCAGGGCGAAATGCGGTGACTTTCGCAGGGAACCGGTCACCCGACTCCTCCGCGAGCCGCTCGATCCACACTTTTAATGTGCGTTGCGTTGCCCTATACAGACGCTGCCACTCGTCGTCGCTGAGATTTCGCGTGAGCTGGAGCGGTGACAGACGGGCCGCAAACAGAATTTCATCGGAGTACGCGTTGCCAATGCCAGCGAGCAGACGCTGGTCGGTAAGTGCACGCTTCAGCGTATGACCCACCTCCGTCAGGCGTTGGCGGAACGCCTCCAGGCTGCAGCTCAGTGGGTCCAAACCACCCCGGTCAAACGGCACCAGCGCTTCGCGCCCCTTTAGCAGGTGAATCGACGCACGCTTTTTCTTGCTGACCTCCGTAAGGATGAGCGTCCCATGCGCAAAATCCCAGGCCGCCAGACCGCTGCCACGCGGAATCTTGGCCCCTGCTTTTACCCACCGGAAGCGTCCCGCGATCATCAGATGAATCAGGATGAAGTGCTCATCTTCCAGAGTCAGGAGGAGCTGCTTTGCCATGTGGCCCACCTCCAGGATCTTGCGCTCGACCAGATCCCCGGGCGCCGGTGCAACGCTGCGCAGCACAAACGGCGAGCCGACCCGCATGCCCAGGAGCTTCTTGCCGACGAGCCGGGCGGCGAGCGCGTCGCGGTAAAGCTTGATGTCGGGTATCTCGGGCACGCGGGGCTCCAGGTTGCAGAACGGAACTATGCCAAAAGAAGGTAGGGCCTGCCGGATTATCGATTGGTGATCGGTTGATCAGCGGGCCACCCTACGTGCGGTTGAAGCCAGCGGGCGCGCAGAGTGAGGGTCGGCGCCGCGCTGAGTTGTTGGAACGCAGAGCCCTCGGAAAGACCCGGCGGCGCCACAGAAAAACCCACCTAAGGCGACAAGCTCAGTCATCTGTCCTCTCATCGGTGCTGCGACCCATGCGTTTACTGCTTCTGGCTCTCCTCCTCGCCTGGCCGACCGCCAGGGCCCAATCCCAGGCTCAACCGGCGGATCAACCCGCGGTCCGCCCCTCGGCAGCCAACACGGCCGGTGTCGATTCAACGCGGTACCGGCAGGTAGACGCCTGCTTCGTGCTGGACACCACCGGCTCGATGTCGGCGGCGATTCAGACCGCCAAAGAAAAGGTGTGGTACATCGCAAACCAGATCGCTCGATCCGACGCCCGCCCCCGGCTACGGCTATGTCTGATGGCATACCGTGACCGGGACGATAGCTACGTCACACGGCTATCTCCCCTGACCGAAGATGTCGATCACATTCATGCGAAGCTGTCCGAACTCAGCGCTGGCGGTGGCGGCGACACGCCGGAGGCGGTGCACCAGGCACTGTTCGAAACGGTTCAGCGAGCGGGCTGGGACTCCGGCGATGCCACCCTCCGCGTGATTTTTCTGATCGGTGACGCGCCGCCGAAGATATACCCCGACGAGCCTCAGTATCCGGAGATCCTGGCCCAGGCGAACCGGCAAGGTGTGGTCATCAACCCCGTATTGATCGGCAACGCGAGCGACACCCGGCGCAGCTTTGAGGAGCTGGAGAGCCTGGGCTCGGGAAGCCTGCTCCATCTGCCGACGGGACGGGACGCGCCCGATCCCGCCACGCCCATGGATCAGGACCTTGTTGCGCTAAGCGCTCGGCTTAACGCCACCATCGTCCCCTACGGCAACGACCTTCAGCAGACCGACACGCTCGATCATGCACGCGAGACCGAAGATCTGGGAGACGGCGAACAGATCGAACGACTGGCGTTTGGCAATGCCTCGGAGCGAGTGCTCCATCGCGAGGGTGACCTGATCCAGGATCTAGCCGAAGGTCGCACTCAGCTCAATGTACTCGACGCCCGCCAGCTTCCTGCATCGTTACGCAGCATGGATGCCGACGAGCTCAGCCATGCTCTCGGCGAGATTCGAGCGGAACGCCAGGCGCTTCAGTCGCTGATCGGCCAGCTCCTTGAACAGCGCCGCGTGCTGATCGAAGACCAGCGCTCGCAACACAGTTTTTCGGCCCAGGTGAGTCAGGTCTTGCTGCGCCAGCTTTAGTCTCCTGACTTATCAGTTCATTGTGTTTCAGCGCGTGTCCTCAAGGCGCTGGAGTGAGTGAGCCGGCAGCAATGCTATTCTTTATTTATATGAGACAGCGGTGCCTTGCCAATCAATATCGAGTCAAGCGCCTCACGCTAGCACCGATCATGGTGCTGATCGTGATGCTGGGTCAGGGACTGCTGCCCGGGATTGCTTTGGGCCAATCCTTGCCCTTGGGCGGCGGTGAAAGTGAGACCGCCGAAATCCCGATGCCCGAAGTTGGGCGCCTGCAGCCCGGCTGGTGGAACGCGATCTCCGGGCCTGACGTCGACCGCGCCGCTCGTATCGCTGCACTCAAAACCGCCATCGACGAGGCGGTGCTGTCGCTTTCTGTGGCGGATAGCGGCGATATCCCGCAGCGGGCTGAAGTCGCCAAAGAGCGCCTGGAAGCGTTTGCTGAAGAACTCGGTCGGGAGCCCGAGGACACGCCCGACATCATCGTCAGGACAGACGGGGCGTTCAGCCTCAACGATCTGTTTAACAGCGCTGACGAGATTCGCACGCGTGAAATCGCGCTGACCGACCTGAACGAAAACCTCACCGGCTCCAAGGATCTGCTGGCCCAATCGCGCAGCCGCTACGACGCTGACATCCTCAATCACCGCGCCGAGGACGAAGGCTCGATCGGTGCGCTAAGCACCTCAATCCTGGCCATTGCAAGCCGCGCCAGCCTGGCGGTGCTCGAGCTACGGGACGGACGGTCAGAGGCCAGACAAAAGCGGCTGGAGCGGGAGATCAATCAGTTTCGTCAGCAGCTGGTGGTCGGCCGCGCCCAGCTATCGCCGGAGGGTTTTGATCTCGAGGCCACGCAGCAGGAGCTCGACTCGCTGGCTGACCAGCTTGGCGAAGCGCAGACTTCACTGGACGTCCGACGCCGGGAGCTGCTGGAGGTTGACGAGACCACGCCGGAGGGGCAGGTCCGAGCGCAGCTGATTCGACAGCAGCTTCTCGCCGCACTGATCAAGACGACCCGGCTGGACCTGACGCGCATGCGGCAGCGGGGTGTGATCCTCTGGCACGAGGGTCAGACCGAAGAAGGGGTCGACCCGGCGGTTCTGCAGGAGCACCTGGACGCCCTGCGGGCGCTGCTGGACCAAAGCGAGGGGGAGTTTAATGGCTGGCAACGGCTGACCGTCTCTTTTCTGCTTGACCCGCCCAGCGATGCCATCACGGCTCGAGCTCGCGACCTGCGCAACGCCGACCAGCAGGCGCGAGAGTTGGCGGTCAACAACCTCCGGGAAATTAAAGAACTGAGCAGCCTGCTGGCGCAGGAGCGGCTGCTTGACGAGCTGCTGTCGCGCGAGCTGGCCGGGACCGACACAGGCTGGGCGGCGATCTGGCTGAGCATCCGTCTAGCCTTTGACAGCATGACCGACACCGCCAGCCAGTGGGTCAACCTGACGCCGTTCACCATCGGTGATGACCCGGTGACCCTCGGCGAACTGCTGAAGGTTGCGCTGATTCTCTTCGCCACCTATCTGCTGTCCTGGCTCGTTCGCAAGGCGCTGCAGCGGATGAAAGACCGCCGGCATATCACCCAGACTCACTCGCTGTATGCCGCCAGCCGAATTCTTCACTACCTGATTATCACGGTCGGCTTTCTGATTGGCCTGTCGACGCTCGGGCTTAACTTCACCTCCATTGCGCTGATCGCCGGCGCCCTTTCCGTGGGTATTGGTTTCGGCCTGCAGACCACAGTCAACAATTTTGTGTCCGGTCTGATACTCCTGTTTGACCGCAGCCTAAAGGTGGGTGATTACGTGGAGCTCGATTCGGGCCTCCGCGGCACGGTCCGAGAGATCAGCGTGCGCGCCACCCGCATCAACACCAATGACAACGTGGACGTTGTGGTGCCTAACTCGGAATTCGTCAGCACACGGCTGGTGAACTGGACGATGGTCGAGGGCTTCGCGCGGCTGCGGGTCAACTTTGGCGTGGCTTACGGCACCGACAAAGACTTGGTGAAACAAGTTGCGCTGAAAGCCACCGAACGCGTGGACTACACCCTGAAACATATCCCCGCACACGAGCCGCAGATCAGGCTGGTGAACTTCGGCGACAACTCACTCGACTTCCAGCTGTTGGTTTGGGTCAACCGCAGCGGCGTGCAGCGACCCGGCCGGGCCAGGGCTGCCTACATGTGGGAACTTGAGAGTGGCCTGGCACAGGCTGGCATCGAAATACCGTTCCCGCAGCGAGATCTGCACATTCGCAGCAACAGCGCCGGCAGCGGTATCGCTTTAGATCCCGAGCCAGGCAACGTCATTCAGCTCGACTCAGGGGCGGAAACCGGCAGAGCAAGCGACTAGCGAAGCCAATCGCGCCTTATTGGGGTTTTGCCAACCTCGCTTGTCGCATGCGGTCGATCTCATCTAAGTCCTGAGGCGCCATCATCCACATGGGCGCCTCAGACCGAACGATCTCGGTAATCACCTTCGGCATTTCGTCAAAGCTCGAATATCTCCAGGCAACCGCGCTGGACATGATCGGCCCGACGCCATAAGAGGTCCAGGCGTGCTGGAAGCGCTGCTGATCCGGCTGACCCATATCTGGTTGGACGAAGAAGTCAGAATTCTCGAACTTGCCGCTGCCGCGCTGAATGAAGACCGAGTAGTTGAACCAGTGAACATCGCCAATGCGCTTTGCGGTGTAGTTCTTCATCGGGCCCAACGTATAGACCGAGCGCCCGTTGTTGGACTCAACGGTATAGACGATTTCGTCGCCGACGAGCTCATAGGTCTTCAGCTGATGTGGATAGGCAATTGGCGCACGCGCTAAGCGAGCGCCGGTCTCGGGGTCGAAGAAGTAGAAGATCTTGCGGGACAGGTGCTGCACCCGATTGGGATTTTGCGGATCACGAAGCAGCTTGCCGGCATCAAAACCGATCATCTTTGCCGTCACCTCGCCGCCCGGAAAATCGCGAAAGATACCTTCCGAATACCAGTAGACGTCAGACTCACCTCCGCCGACGCGCATGTCCAGCCACGACTCAAACAGCTCACGGTCGAAGCCCCCGCCCAAGGCGATAGGCGCCATCAGCAAACCACCTAAACAAGCCACGAGCATCCCAGCGCGAGAAAAATGTTTGAACATAGCTACTCCCCAAACTACCGGTTCGATGACGTAAATCGGCATTCCCGCCGGCGCCGACCGTTACGACGCTCAAATATAACAAGCCTGGGTAAGGCCGGGGATCGGGATACCTGGCCCTGCGCCCACAATCCAAACACCGAATTCAGCCTGTTCGCGGGCGCCGAAGCGTTAAATCAAGGTTGACACTTTATTCGATTGGCGGTCGTTGACTCAGCCGAAGATTGATCTTAGGGTCAAAATTGGTCCTTCTGTGAGACTCAAGACCGGTAGTTAAGGCAGTTCGGAGTGCATCCACAAAGAGCTGTCTACACACGAGCTTGACAATGCTCACGGTACGCTACTCGGGAGTTATCGCGAAAGCGATGGCGTACTTTTTTTGCCGTGGCTGGGATTAAGGAGAACAGCTATGTTATCGACCGTCCGTCTCTATGAACAAGAACAACAGGCTCAGGAAGCGGCAAGTCAGCTAAAGCAGGCTGGGTTCCGCGACGACACGATTATGGTACTAACGCCGGGCGAAGAATCCGCCGCGGCGGTTGTCAGCGCCATCAACAAGAATCAAATGGCAGCGCGGTTCAGAAAGGTTTGTATCCAGGCGCTGCAAAACGGAAAAACCGTGCTAGCCGTGTGGCCGAGCTTCGGCATGGGCCTGACCGCCGAGGAAATTATGGATAGCTTCGGACCGGTCGATACCGATTCGCTGCCTCCCTATGTCCCCTACGATCCGTCACCACTATCGGATCTTCTGGGTATTCCCACGCTGGTCAAACACGAGCACTCCATCAACATCCGTCAGCTCACGCGGCCGGGCTGGACGCTGTCTTCGATGTTCGGAATCGGGCTGCTGAAGCGCAGCGACAAATCCATCATTCCGATGAAGGAGTTGAACGCACCGAAGCCGAACCGTCGTTCGAGTTTTGGGATTCCGCTGCTCAAGAGCAGCGACTCTGCGATCATCCCCATGAAGCAGCTGACGAGTTCGAAGAGCAAGCGTACAAGCTTCGGCCTGCCGCTGCTTTCGAAAAACGGCACGCCATTGTCGTCGCTGTTTAACATCCCGACTCTGACAAAGCGTCAGTAGTCCTAACCGGCGGGACGGCGTTGATCGTCGCTAGCGAATCGGCGATACCATCGCAATCCGCTGGTACTCCACCTCTTGCTTAATCGGAAGCCGCTTCGGCGGCTTCCGTCGTTTTGCTTGTCATATCGAACTCCATGACCAACGGGATTGGGAAAGAACTAGCGCCTCGCTGCTCGTCTAGTCATGTCAAGATTTCAGCCACGGGAAATGGCAAATCGTTTGGTGCGTGTCAACGAAAGCATCACTCCACTCGCGCAAAATTCGCTAGAGGCCTTGTACGTAATTACCGAGACATCGTCTCAATCAAAGCCTCTCGACAAGCTGCAGAGCGCACCTCGAAAAGTTGACTTCAGTTGTCCCAAACAGGTCTTCTTTGAGGCTTCGGTGCAAGCTTTTAAGCCGTTTTCGAAGTATCTCGGCCAGCGACGCGCACAGGGGCCAGACTTGCGAAATTTGCACTCGCTCTGAGGCACTTTTTTAAGTCGCTTTTTACTGTCAAACTTGATTGACACACTTTCAGTCATATCAGGTTGACACCATCTCGTCTCCTTATACATTATCGAGCTACACACCGGCAGTCCTTTTGCTTTACGGCAGACGGAGCCGGGCGCTTGCGATGACCGACCTGGTCGGGAGTCGCCTTGCCTACCGGGAACACAAACGAGTCCTCCCGGTATGGCGGGTTGCAGGCACCTACGTGCGGGGTTCGCACGAGATCAGTAAGGAGATATGTCAATGGCAGATCATGCCGATTCAGATCGCGTGTGGCCCACCGGTCTGACCACCAAAGAATCGGAGGAAATCCACAAGCACGTCATCGACGGCACCCGGGTTTTCTTCGTGATCGCGGTCATCGCGCACGTCCTGATGGCCGTGTACACGCCTTGGCTCGGATGAGGAGGTAAGTAATGAATCAAAGTAGAATGTGGTGTGTTGTTAAGCCTACCGTTGGCTTGCCGCTGTTTCTTGGTGGTGTGATTACCGTCGCACTCATCGTCCATGCAGCTGGCCTGATGGCCGTTCCATGGTTTGCCGCTGTTTTCGCTGGCGGTGGTGGTTGACGGGGGCAGTTTCATTCTCTAGAGATGTACGTCTTAGGGGAGTCGGGACTGCTAGCTAGACCCGATTCCCCTTCCCACCAAGTGTTCGAAGCAGAGTCATCGACTGCTGCGCCCCGAGGGGATTAAGCGCCATGAATCGACTGGGACAAAAACTAATGAGTGTTTGGGCATCAGCCGGGTCGCGCTACCTGCCCTTCGCGGACGTCGCCACACCTGACCTGCCCCTTTCTCGTCTCCTTCGGCTTTCGTTATTTCAGGTTTCTGTCGGCATGTCGTTGGTACTGCTGGTTGGAACCCTCAACCGCGTGATGATCGTAGAACTCGGCGTGTCCTCCTCGCTCGTCGGACTCATGCTCGCCATGCCGCTCGTCTTTGCCCCATTTCGAGCGTTGATCGGGTTCCGCTCGGATCATCACCGCAGCGCCATCGGCTGGCGGCGGGTCCCGTTTATGTACAAGGGCACGCTCTATCAATGGGCTGGTTTGGCCATCATGCCGCTGGCCCTGCTGGTGCTCGGCGGCAAATGGCATGCAGCCGATGCGCCGGTCTGGATTGGCCAGGCCACAGCCGCGCTTGCGTTCCTGCTCGTGGGCGCTGGCGTCCATACGGTGCAGACTGCAGGTCTAGCGCTAGCCACCGACTTGACGCCCCCAGAATCTCATCCCAAGGTCGTTGGTCTGATGTATGTCATGCTGCTTATGAGCATGATTGCCAGCGCGCTAGTGTTCGGGATGGCACTGGCAGAATTTACGCCCGGCCGCCTCATCGCCGTGGTTTCCTGGACCGCACTGCTGACACTCGCGCTGAACGCCGCTGCCATGTGGAAGCAGGAGACTCGCCACACGCAGCGCCGCCCGAACGATACGGCGGACCCGAGCTTCCGCGAAGCGTGGGCAAACTTCTGCACGGGTGACCGCACGATCCGGCGTCTAGCCGCGGTCGGGCTGGGCACCATGGCCTTTGGTATGGCCGACGTGCTCCTCGAACCCTTCGGCGGTCAGGTGCTGAACCTGTCAGTGAGCGCAACCACTAAGCTCACAGCCCTATTCGCACTCGGCGGCCTGGTTGGCTTTGCCTTTGCATCCCACATCCTTGGACGCGGCGGAGACCCTTACCGGGTAGCTCGCGGCGGCGCAGTTCTCGGCCTCCCAGCCTTCGTGCTCGTCATGATCGCGGCACCGCTGGCCACGCCGATGCTCTTCCTGCTGGGCAACTTCCTGATTGGCTTGGGTGCTGCCCTCTTCGGGCACGGCACGCTGACCGCGACCATGAACCGCGCGCCCAAAGCGGAGGTTGGCCTCGCTCTCGGTGCATGGGGTGCCGTCCAGGCCACAGCCGCCGGTGTTGCTATGGCCGCCAGTGGTGTTATTCGCGACCTTGTGAACCTAATCGCCGGACTCACGGACAATCTTTGGGGCTTCGCTACCGCGGCCACCGGCTACATGACGGTGTACACGATCGAGATTGTGCTGTTGCTCATCACCATCGTCGCCACTGCACCGCTCATCATGCGGCGTCGCGCACGCCGGATAGCACTGAGCGTTGGCGTTGACGCCGGCGGCGGACCGGTTGCCTGACGCCATGACTAGCGCAACGGAACAAGCATACTCATCGACTGCGAGACCTATGAGCATTCCCACGACAGAGACTGACTGGAGAAGCGCCCTCGTTCCCGTCCCCGTTGCAGCCCGGCCAGCTCGTTCAGTAATCAAACGAGCGTTGGTGGTCGGCCGCTATCTCCTCGGTCTACTATTTCTCGTGGGCTTTGTCGCAAAGGTCATCGACGGCTGGCTTTGGTCAGACGCGTTTCTCGACCACCTCAACGCGCGCCTGATTGACCCGCCACCGCTAACCGCGTTCCAGCAGATGTTCCTCACACAGTTCGTGATACCCCACTACTTCCCGCTCGGCTGGGTCGTAACGTTGGGAGAACTCCCGATTGCGCTTGGGTTGTTGTTTTCTGTCCGCATTCGCTTCTTTGCGATCTCGGCGGTGGCGATGATGATCGGGTTTGCGGCCGGCGGCTACGTGGACGTCTCAACGATGTTTTTGATGGCGTTTGCGATTGCCTTAGCGATCTACCCACTCAGCGGGCGTCAGGCGCCCTCCCTCTGAGCTAGGATTTCTTAAAAAACAACTCTCTGAGCTTGGACCAGGGCACGGGTGGTCGGCCGTTAATAAAGTTGCGGATGATCCGCTTGTCGTTCGGCAGCGTACCCAGGCGAACATGTTTAGCGATGGTCCGGGCCATCACCGGCCATTCGTCTTTCTCGATCTCCGCGTAGTGTACCCAGTCCTCCTGCAACGCCCGCCCCCATTCTTTCCAAAAATGCAGCGTCAGCTTGTAGATCGGCTCAGGAATGTTGTTGATGGGCAGGACCTGGCGACACACGTCCTCGATATGAGCGTCAACATTATCAAGTTCATCACGATCGTGAAGATCGGCATCGCGCTCAAGCGCTTCCGCCATAATATCTGCTGCTTTTGCGGCCAATGTCTTGCCTTATCAATTGCTACGGGCGCATGAGTCTAGCAGACGGCGGCCGTCGGATTGCTGACCTAAGCACGACAACTCGCAAGAGCTACACCACAACATCAGGCAGTCGACTCCCCTTCCTGCACACGGCCAAGGCGCCAGCGAGCCGCTAGCACGCCTTGAGCACGCCAACGACCGCTCCGCAAAGTGTTGCAAGGTCTTCATCATCCATGATGTAGGGCGGCATCAGGTACACCAGCCGACCGAAGGGGCGGACCCAGACTCCCGCCTCTACCAGGGCAGCCTGCAGCGACGCAACGTCCACTGGCTCCACCATTTCCACCACGCCAATAGCGCCGAGCGTGCGCACGTCCGCTACTCCCGACAGGTTGCGACACGGCGCCAGTCCGACCTCGAGACCTCGTTCCAATCGCTTGACGTTGTCCTGCCAGGAGCCGCTCATTAGCAGATCGATACTGGCACTGCCCACCGCGCAGGCCAGCGGGTTGCCCATATAGGTTGGCCCGTGCATCAGGACGCCGCCGTTGAGCCGGCTGCTCGAGATCCCGTCCGCGACGCGGGTGGTGGCTAGCGTCGCGGCGAGCGTCAAGTACCCACCGGTCAAGGCTTTTCCTACCGCCATGATGTCCGGCGTGATGCCGGCGTGATCGCAGGCAAACAGTTTTCCGCTGCGCCCGAAGCCTGTCGCAATTTCGTCGGCAATAAGCAGCAGATCGAGTTCGTCACACAACTCACGGACCTGTTTGAGGTACTGCGGGTGATAGAACCACATGCCTCCCGCGCCCTGCACAATCGGTTCGAGCACCACCGCCGCGAGCTCCTCCCGATGGTCGCGGGCGAGTTTTTCGAAGGGTTCAAAGTCGGTGGGATCGTACTCCTCCGTAAAGCGGCACTGCGGGCTCGGGGCAAACAGCCGCTTGGGGAGCACATCGCTAAAAATCTCGTGCATACCGGTGACCGGATCGCAGACCGACATGGCCTGAAAGGTGTCGCCGTGGTAGCCGGACCTGACGGTCAGCAGCTGATTCTTTTGTGGCTCCCCGGCGGCAAACCAGTACTGGAAGGCCATCTTGATGGCGACCTCCATGGCTACCGAGCCCGAGTCGCAGAAGAACACGTGTTCGAGCCCGGCCGGCGACAGGTCAACCAGCTGTCGGGCCAAAGCAATCGCCGGCTGATGCGTGATGCCGCCGAACATCACGTGCGCCATCCGGTCGGCCTGGTCCTTGAGCGCTTGATTGAGGCGTGGATGGTTATAACCGTGAATGGC
This sequence comes from Pseudomonadota bacterium, assembly GCA_038747195.1. Classification (GTDB taxonomy): domain Bacteria; phylum Pseudomonadota; class Gammaproteobacteria; order Xanthomonadales; family SZUA-38; genus JANQOZ01. The sequence continues at coordinate 7,703 of JBCDKA010000020.1, read as the reverse complement.
GGCCCACCAGGACGACATGCCGTCGATCAGTTGGCGCCCGTCAGCGAGCTCAAGTCGCACGCCGTCGGCGCCGACCACCGGGTAGACGGGGAGCGGCTCATTCATCGACGTGTAGGGATGCCAGATGTGCCGCCGGTCGAAGTCGAGGTCTGCTGAGGTCATAGCAGGCGCTCCGCCTGCCACATTTTGGTCTGCCGCTGCTGATTTGGATTGCATCATGGGTCCCCAAAAAAATGGCCCGCTAGGAGCGGGCCATTTTGGCAGATTCCTGCCCGGGAGAAAGCCTCCCGGACAGTCGTTTTTTGGCGAGCGATCTACTGACCGAACGCCATGTTGAAGACGAGACCAATTGTCCGCGGCTGGTTGACCCGATAACCGAAACGACCGGCGCCGCCCAGTTCGCGGTCCAGCGACAGAAGCGCGTTCTCGTCGGTAGCGTTGTTGACGTAAAGCGCCACATCCCAGGTTTCGTTACGAGCACCCAGACGCAGGTTGTAGATCTCGTAAGACGGCAGCTCCGGCTCAACAAACACCGTGGCGTCCGGCAGCGGGTTGCCGATGTTGGCAACGGCCGGCCCGGTGACGCCGACACCTGGCTCCTGATCCACCAGCTGGGTGAAGCGAGAGCCTACGTGCTGCGCGGTGGCGGTGAAGTAGCCGTCCCAGTTTTCATTCCACTGGAACTCGTAGGTGCCGGACAGCGCCACCTGGAACTCCGGAACGCTGGGCAGACGGTTTCCGTCACGCACGCCGCCAAGCACCGTGGTGTTGCCCGCGGTGTCGGTGGAGATCAGCGTCGACTCAACCTCTGCCTCAACGTAGCTGCCAGCGGCTGACATAAAGAAGTTGTCGGTAATGTTGGCCGAATACTCAAACTCGATACCGGTAGCCTGCGCGTCGGGAACGTTAAACACGATCCGCGAGGAGCACGTGCCGGCATCGATAGTGGCCTGCAGGTTTTCAATGTCAGCGGTGAAGGCGGACACGTTCAGCACACCAGCGCCGTCCATCACCGTGGTTTTCAGACCGATCTCGTAGTTGGTCAGCTCCTCGTCGTCGAACCGGCCTTCCAGCGGTTGGAAAGTCGCAAAGTCGGCGGGGCTGCAGGCGCCGGTGTTGAGCGGGTCGTTGACGCCACCCAGCCGGAAGCCTTCGGAGATCTGCGCGTTGATCTGTGTTCCTTCACTCAGGTCGTAGCTGACCATGACGCGCGGGTTGATGCCGTCACTGTCGGTATCGCCCGGGACGCCGATCGACTGACTGGCAAACAGACCGTCGAAGTTCAGCACCCGGCTTTCCTCAAAGTCGTAGTAGCGCGCGCCAGCGGTCAGCGTGAACTGATCGGTGATGTAGTAGCTGAACTCACCAAAGAACGCGAGCTGCTCGAAGTTGTAAGGGATGCGCGAGAAAAACAGCGTATCGGTCGGGTTGATCACCCCTGCGGTGGGAATGCCGGTCAGCGCCTCGAAGCCGTTCACGGGCAGCGTCTGGCCATAGTCACGATCGATGTCGCTGTAGAACGCACCGATCACCCAGTCAAAGTCGCGGTCGCCTTCGTAGGCGGAGGACAGCCGGATCTCCTGGGTGAACATCTCAACCGTGGTTTCGTCAGACAGCGGGCCGTCCAGCGTCTCGACCGCCGTGTCGGCAATGTCTCTCGGCAGCCCCAGCAGGCCGCTGATCACGCCGAGCGTCAGCGCAGAAGCATCGCGCAGCACCAGCAGGTCTCGATCGGTGTAGGAGGTGATAGACGTCAGCGTCACGTTGTCAAAGTCGTAGTCGACCTGCGCGTCCACCAGTAGGAATTCGTCCTCAAACTGTTCCTGAAGCTGCGTGTACTGTTCACGCTCTCCGAGGCTGATCGCCGGCCGGGTCGTCGTAAACGGGTTAGCCAGCACGTTGAAGGCGTCCTGGCGGTTAAAGCCGTCGAGGTCAACCTCTTGGTAGATGATGCGAGGTGTGATCGTCAGCCGGTCGTTGGGCTGAAACTTCAGCGCCGCGCGGATGCCGGATCGGCTGCCGTCGTTGACGTCTTCGTTGACACCACCGCCGGGCTGCAGCGCGTCGATAAAGCCGGCGTATTCGGTGTGGTACGCCACAATCCGGGCGGCCGCCGTCTCACCCAGCGGGATGTTGATGGCGCCTTTGGCGTCAAACCCGAAATCCCCGTCTTCGACCGAGCTGAGGCCCAGCTGGAGTGATCCTTCATTGGAGCCAATTTCAGGTTGGTTGCTGATGTAGCGAACCGTACCGGACAACGAGCCGGAACCAAACAGCGTTCCCTGAGGACCACGCAGGACCTCCACGCGATTCATGTCATAAAAGTCGAGGTCGGGAGTGAACAGCGACAGGGAAATCACCGACTCGTCAAAATACACGCCCACCTGCTCTTTCACGCCGGGCTGGTCGCGCACAATCTGACCGGCCGAAATGCCGCGGATCGACACCTGGCTCTGGCCAGGACCGAGGTTTTGTACGGAGAAACCCGCGACGTTTTGCGACAGATCTTCCAGGCTGTTGATGCCTCGGGCCTGAATCTGGTCGCCGCTGAGCGCCTGCACGGCGAACGGTACGTCCTGCAGCGTTTCTTCGCGCTTCCGGGCCGTTACAACAATTTCTTCCAGGGCCTGGGCGTGGGCCACGCTGGCCATGCCGGGGACAAACTCAGCGCCCAACAGGGACACGGTGCCCGCAATGAGACCTAGACGAATCGCCCGGCCTAAGGATTTCTTCTTCAATAGGGATTGGTTCTTCATGGCGTTGCTCGCTATGTGATTGGAATTGGATGGCTTGCCCGGTGGATTCCTGCACCCGGGCATTGCGATACCAAAAAGATTAGTCAGAAGCTCTTTTCTGTATCGCAATACACCAGCCGACGCCAGTCTATGCCATCCACATGCTCAGTTACAACGGCGAGAGGTCAGGAACTGTACACGCGCTTATCCCGTTTTTCGCTGGGAAAACAGCGGAAAATCGGGGACTTGGATGGGCGTTAGCTTGCCGGTCGGATGTAGGTGTAGGCTCGGGAGACCGGTTGGCTGTAAATACAGACGTTGGTCATCTCGAGCGACTCGACGCAGGTCTTGAGCGCGTCTCTGATTGGGTCGAGCTGCTGTTCGGAGATGATGGCGTGAATGATGCTGCGCTCCACGTTGATTCGCACCCCGTGGCTGTTGGGCTTGGCATCCGCCTCAATGAACTTTGCCTGGCTGGCGTTGGCGCCGGGCGCACCGGCGGCGAGCAGCGCGTCCATCACCGTCTCGGTGTTCTTTCGTGAGCTGACGCAGGACAGGATGACCTGCCCGTCCAGCGACTGGCGCTGGCGCAGCTTGCCGAACAGATTGAGCCCAGCCCCGGCAGCTGCCGCGCCTTGCTGGACGCTCTGCTCGCGCCAGGCGGTGCCGCCTTTCAGTCCATCGATGGCGGCCACCATCTGCTGCATGGTCGCCGGCTGCCGACGACCACCGAACGTGCTGGCGATGCTCACCAGGCCCTTTTGTACCGGCATTCGGTAAAGAAACCCTCGGCGGGGTGTGTCGATCCGCCCGGCCGCCACCATGGCTTCCACCGCGGCATCGGCGTCCGCGTTATCCACGACAACAATCATCACTTCTTTGGTGGGTTTTTTGGTGATCTTCAGCCACCCAAGACTGTCGCGCAGGCCACGCCCTTCACAGTAGTGGATGATCGGGCCGTGGGTGCCGACCTGAAGCGCCGCACGGGATATCACGTCGGTCTGCTCGGCTTGCACGATGCAGAAAATTGCTGTCAGGTTTTCTTTCAGCCCGTCGGAGGCATCCGGCGCGTCATCAAACTCCTGGCCGCCGGACCACAGAGCAAAATCCTCGGAGTAGGCAAAGTCAAGGCAGGGAACCGAGAACACCGCACCGGCGCCGGCCTGCTGAATCCCGCCGCTGTCGATAATCTCCTCAATGATGTGATCGACTTCAGGATCCGGGACAAAAAACTGCAGCAGCGTCTTTTCTGGGCTGATGGTCGGCAGAAACGATTGATACCAGGTGTCTTTGATCAGCGTTCCCCGCGCGCTGAGTAGGAGGACACTCGGGTCGCCCTCGTTAAAAACGCGTTCGATCACGGGGTCGGCAGACATCCGCGGCAGCAGCGCGGTAACCACCGAAACCTTGTTATTGGTGATCAGACGGGTCAAGGCGATTCCTGCACCGGCGCGCTGGTGCCCTCACGTGCCTGTCTTCCGGCCACAACCCGCCCGATCAGCAGCACGGTGATGATCGGGCCGACCGACGCCAACGCCAGGATGCCGAAGCCGTCGATGATGCCCGGCACGTTGGCGCCGATGCCCAGGCCCATGGCCAGCACCAGCGGCACGGTGATGGGGCCGGTTGTCACGCCGGCTGAGTCCCAGCCGAAGTTCACGAACTCTTCCGACGACACCAGCGTGAGCACGATCAACCCCAGATAGGACGGCAGGAGCATCCACGCAAGCGGGATGTTGTACGCAATTTTGCAGACTCCGGCGGCAATCCCGAGCCCAACACCGAACGCCACCGACTGCATCAGCAGCTTCTTTTTGAACGCGCCGACGGTGATTTTTTCGACCGTGTTTCCCAGCGCGTTGAGGGCTGGCTCCGCCAGCGTCGCCCCATACCCCAGAAAAAAGCCGAAGAGCGCCGCCAGCGCCTTGCCCGCGTTGTCCGATTCAAATAGTGGGCCCTCCTGGCCCTCCATTCCCCAGGGCGTGATCGCGGCAAAGGTCCCTGGCACGTTGCTGCCAAGCTGGGAACCCAGCGGCGTCAGGCCCAGCGAGATGCCGAGCACAAACAGGCACATGCCCAGCACCGCAAAGAGGATACCGATACTGATCTCATCGATGCGCTGTACCTTCTCCCGCAGCACCAGGCGCAGCGTGAGAAACAGGAACAGGCACAGCGGGATGATGGCCCGCAGCGCCTCAAACATCGCGTCAGCCAGCCCTTGCAGAATGCTTTTGCTGCCGTCCCATTGGGTATCGCTGATCATGGCCGGGCGTTCCACCAGGGGCCTGGACAGCACAACCGTCGGGTCGGTCAGCACAATCTCGCCGTCGCGCAGCTCCGGTTGCCCGCCTTCAAAACGAATGTTGAGCTCACCCAGCGCGTCGGGATTATCGACATACCGAGCGAACTCTTCTTCGGTGATCATGGAGCGACCGTCAGCGGCGCCGGCCTCTGCGTCCGGGAGCGCCGAGCTGACCGTCGCGGACCCGGCGTAGTTCTCTGCACCCCAGTAGTCTTTGGCCTGGTAGTGGTACATCCCCAGCAGCAGCACCGCGAGAATGGGAAACAGCGACGCCAACGTGACAATGCCAAAGCCGGCGTTGCTCGATTCGCCGCTGCCGACGATGCGGCACACACCCACGCCCAACGCGAGCACAAGGGGCACCGTCACGGGCCCGGTGGTAACCGCCCCGCAGTCCCAGGCCAGCGCCAAAATCGGTTGGGTCACCGGATCTAAGTTCAGCACGAACGTTAAGCCACAGAGGATCAGAACGCCTGGAACGATTAACAGCTTCAGCGACCACCCGTAGAAAAAGCGCAGAACGCCGAGCAGCACCGCCGCCCCAACGCCCAGCCCGACCGATAACACCAGCTGGCCGGAAAAGTCGTTCAACAAACTGAACAGCAGTGGCGCCTGATCGGGCGCAACGCCTGATCCGGCCGCCTTCAGGACGGATATGGCCGGCTCAGCAAAGGTGGCGCCAAGGCCGAGCACAAACGCGAAGCCGAGAATCACCGGCAGCGGAGAGTTTCGCGGCAAGACCGCGCCGATGGTTTCACCGAGCGGCATGAGCCCGAGGCGCAGGCCCTCCATAAAAAACATCAGGCCAACGGCCACGATCACAATGCCGACGCCAATCATGGTGGCATAAACGATCGGCAGTCCCAGCACCAGTATCTGAAAAACGACTAGATAAACCACGATGAACCAGACGCTGCGCACCTGCTCCATGAGGTTTTCGGCGAAATAGGGATAGAGAATCCGCAGCGTGTCGGACCACCCCAAACGGGTGGTGCCGGACGCCTTACCGTCGCGCGGGTCTACCCCTGCGGGCTGCATTTGCGATGCCATCCTGGCAGTCTTCCCCCTGCTCTGACTGAAACGTTGCGCCGAAGCGCAGCAATGGCCCGACTAAGGGCCTAACGTTTTCCTGGCTTTGGTTATGCCATAATCCGCCGGCACGAGCAAAGCGCGGTTGCGCTAACCCCGCGGCCCGCAAGCAAATTTGAGCCACAGTTGCTAAACGCAACGCATTCGAAAGCACCACTTTCCCAACGCGTCAGAAGGAGAAAACATGCTTCGCTTTGCAACGGCACTGCTGACAGGTTTGCTCGGCGCAGGCTGCGCGGTAGCGCCTTCTGACCCTCGCAGCCCCGACAAGGCCGGCGATCTTGCCTTGGTTATCGACAATCCGATCGCAGAACCTAAGCCGATCGATCCGGCGCTGCGGTCCGCTGCTGCGTGCGAAGCGCTGCTGGAGCAGCTTGATCAGTCTGAGCAGCTGGTCAGTCGCCTGAATACCCGGCTGGATAATCATGCGGCGAAGGTCGAGGCAACCGTTGCAGCGCTGCAGCCAGCGCCCTCCCCGGCACCCCAAGACTGCCCCGAGCCCGCCGCCGCTCTACCCGAGGGCAAACAGCTGATCGGCGGCCTGGAATGGATCTATATGGAGCCACCAGGACGCCACTACCGAGCACGCGTTGACAGCGGCGCGGATACCTCCTCAATCAGCGCCAGTGAAATCACCGAGTTTGAGCGCGACGGCGACGACTGGGTGCGATTCGTTTTTCAACACGACGGGCCGGAGGAGGCGGTGCAGTTCGAACTGCCGGTTGTCCGCACCGCGATGATTCGGCAGGCTTCGGTTAAAGGCGCCGAGCGACGGGTTGTCGTCGAAATCGATATCCGGCTTGGCGACCAGCTGCAGACCACCGAGTTTAATTTGGCTGACCGCAGCGAAATGACTTATCCGGTGCTGCTGGGCCGCGCGTTCCTTATGGACCTGTATCTGGTGGACGTCTCACGGTCCTACACCCAGCAACGCTACCGGCCGGCGCGCCCCTAATCATGCGGGTTGCCTCTCGAACGCGTCGCCGCATTTCCCTGATCGGCATTGTCAGCGTGCTGCTGCTGGTGGGAATCAGCATGTCGGTCCACCGTCACCTGACGGCCGATGTCCCCTGGTTGCCGGGGGAAGAGAAGCTTATCTGGTCGATCGAGGCGAGCGTCGAATTTGTCGGTAACGGCAGACCGGCGAAGGTCACCCTTCGGCGCCCCATCGATCAACAGGGCTTTTCCGTGCTGAGCGAAAGCGGCGCCTCCCCGGGCTACGGCCTGGCGTTCCTGGACGATGATGACCTGCCGGCCGCCCAGTGGACCACGCGCGAAGCTACCGGACTTCAGCGGCTTTACTACCGCGCGGAGGTGCTGCAGCGCAGCGCCGGGGGCAACGGCGAAGCCGCGCCGCCGCCAGCATTGCGTACGCCATCGTGGGAGGAGCCCTACGCTACGGCCGTCAACGCAATTCTCGATCAGGCGTACCGGCAGTCCTCCGACCCGTTCACGATGGCCCGGCAGCTGACCGGACTGTTCCGGGCCGCAGAACCGGCGCAGGACGTCCAGCTGTTGATCAACGGCGTCGGCGAAGACAACCTGACCGAGCTGCTGGCCGATATGCTCCAAAGCCG
>JBCDKA010000019.1:0-43567 GCA_038747195.1 Pseudomonadota bacterium | reverse complement strand
TGCCCTAGTGGCGCTGCGCAGATGCGCCCTCAACGCTCAAGTATCGCCCGAGCGCCAAGGCATCGACGGCTGCCGAGGCTTTGCTTTTGGGCGGCTGGCGACCACAATCAGCGCGTTGTTCAGGTTGAGCGTGTGCACATTGCCGTATAATCTATACGTATATATGTTTGTTATTCTGTTGGACCCCCTGGAGTTTTACCATGACAGCACCCGAATCTTCTAAACGTCGTCAGCTGCTCGGTGGCGCCGTAGGTATGGCCCTGACGCCTGTCGTGCCGGCTTTTGGCAAGGCGATCCCCACCTATGACGTCGTTGTGGTCGGCGCGGGCCTGTCAGGCCTGCATGCGGCGACGCTGCTGGAAGAAAACGGCATGACCGTTCAGACCCTGGAGGGACGCAACCGAATTGGTGGGCGCGTTTATACGCTGATGGACATCCCCGGTAAGCCGGAGGCCGCCGGTGAGCTGATCGGCGGCAACTACGCGCGGATGATTCAAGCGGCGAAGAAAATGAACCTCGAGCTGATCGATCCCGATCGCTTGGGCACCGGATCGAAATGGTACTACCGCATCAAGGGTCAGAATATCCGCAGCGAAGACTGGTCGGCCCACGAGCTTAACCCCATGACCGGCAAAGACCGGGAAATGATGCCGAGCCGCTACCTGTTCGAGCTGTCGCATCGCAACAACCCGCTCTCCGGTCAGCCGCTGGACGCCTGGATTAAACCGGAATTCGCGAAGTACGACATTCCCCAGAGCCAATATCTGAAGCAGTACCTTGGGTACAGCGACGAAACGATCAGGCTGATGAATACGGTGGTCCACACCGACCACCTCGACAACACGTCCGCGCTCCACGAACTGCGCCGCTACGCCGTGGGAGAGTTCAATCGTCGCGTCTCAAGCGCCGGGACCGGCAGCCCGCTTACGTTGCAGATCAAAGGCGGCAACTCACGGCTCCCGTCCGCTATGGCTCAGAGCCTGGAAAACGGTGTTCTCACCGGCAAGACGGTGTATGCCTTCGAAGATCGCGGATCGGAGGTGATCACCCACTGTGGCGACGGCACTCGTTATCGGTCGCGCAAGGTTGTCTGCTCAATGCCCTATCCGGTGATGAAAAGCGTCAAGTTCTTTCCCCGCCTGTCCGCCCGGATGGAAGCCGCCATCGACGAAATCGACTACGGCATTTCGATCCAGGTTCACTACCTGCTCAAGCGTAATTTCTGGGAGGACGACGGCCTGCCGCCCAACATCTGGAGCGATGGCGCGTTCGAACGCTTTGCCGTACTGACCCGTGGCGAAAATGGCGCTCCATCCTCAGCGATTGCGTTTATCAACGGCAATGAGGCCTACAAGTACAACTTCATGACCGATCAGCAAGCGATGGACTACACCACCGCCAAGCTGATCGAAGCCCGCCCATCGATTAAAGGCGCCCTCGAGCCGGTGCTGGTGCAGTCCTGCCATCGCGACGTCCACGGTGCCGGCGACTGGGTCTTCTGGCGACCCGGGCAGGTGACCCAATATGCCGCTCACATGCGGGATGCCCACGGCAATATCGAATTCTGTGGTGAGCACACCGCGCTGCTGGAACGCGGCATGGAAGGTGCGTTTGAGTCAGGGGAAAGGGCCGCCATTAGCGTTCTCAGCGCCGCCTGACGTTTTGGAGACCGACGAATGACCAGGAAATCAGGCTGGCAAGCCGCGGTGGGTGCCGCCCTGCTGCTACTGGCTCAGGGCAGCACCGCGGACGACAACGTCAATCGCCACGCGCGTGATCTTAAGATTTTGACCGAATGGTTCGCCGGGGAATTCGACAACGAAGAGCAGCGCTGGTTTGAAAACGACCCGCGCGCGGCGGTCCCGGAGGACGAACGGGAGATTCGGGTTCACACCACCCATCGGCGGATCGACATGCCGACCCTTGGCGAGCACGTCTTTTACGTCGAGGAATATCGCGACAACGATCCGGCTAAGGTGTTTCGCCAGCGACTGGTGACCTTCAGCGCCAGAGGAGAATCCGCGACGATCGAAATGCGGCAAGGGTTTTTTAGTAATGCTCAAGCGCTGGTTGGTGCTGCTCGGGAGCCCAGCAAGCTGGCCGACCTGACCGCGGAAGACGTGAGATTCATGAACGACATCGACCCGAGCAGCGACTGCACCGTGCATTGGCGACGTGTCGGCGCCCAGTTTCACGGCGCGATGGCGCCCAAAAAATGTGTGTTTGGCGAAGGCGAAAAGCGTCGCTACTCAATCCACAACCTGGTGCTTTCGGAGGATCACTACTGGCGCGAGGACGGGTCGTACTACCTGGCCAACGACGCCCACGCGGCGGGCAGCAGACGAGGCGCCTACACGCAGATGCGACGCGCCAACGAGTTTGTCTGCCAGGTCACGTTCCGATCCGAAGACGGCAGCAGCCAAACGGTCGAGGACCTTCGCCTGATGAGCCAGGGTGGGACCTTTGAAGTCGCCCGTGAATCAGACGGCAAAGTGTTCGCGGCACTGCTGCGCGACAAACAATATCCCTACTACGACGAGCGCCCAGACTTCATCTATTTTTCCTTCCGGGAGAAGGGCGCTGCACGCTCGCTGGTTTATACCGTCCACGACGTTGACTCTCGACGTCTGGGTTTCAACACCCAGGGTATTGGTGCCCACTGCCATCGGCGCGGCTATGAATTCCGCGAGCCGATCAATGAGCTATAGCCGACACCTCCACCGCATCCAGCTCGTGATACGTGAAATCGCCGGCCGCCTCCATGACCTCGTCCGTCTGCGCGTTGACGATTCGGTCGCGAAACCAGAAGGTATCGGGACCTAACAGCACCTGATAGTCGAAGTATCGCTCACCAAACACGCAGGCCTTGGGCGGCATCGTCATGTGCAGTTTTTCTCCCTGAGGGCGAATCGTTAGATCGCAGTTATCCGGGAGCGGTGACATGTCCTCAGGACGGAGGTCGGACAACAGGCTCAAGTCTTTCCAGGCACCGACATAACGCTCCTTGTCTTTGAAGTACCAGAGCTTGACCGTCACCTGATCCGTCGCCGGATCGGCGCCGAGCGTATAGATGCGCTGCCTGAACATCGCGTTGGGGTCGCCATGCTTGGTCTCCTCGACGTACAACACCGCGTCGCCGAAGGCGGGCAGATCCACGTGTCGATAATGGGAGGTGACCTCGATGTGACCCGGCTTGCCGCTGCCGTCGGCTCGCCACACAGGCTTGCCGGCCGCAACAAGCCGGCCGATCTGGTTGTCGTTATTGTAGTCGCCGGGCCACCACTCAAGCACCGTCGACGCAACGTCGACGCTAGCGTCCTGAGCGCGAGCCGGGGTCTCAAGAACCGAGGTAACAACACAGCAAAGGGCGAGGAGAATGGTCCCGCAGGAAACGGATTTAAACATCGTAAGACGACTCCAGGTTAGTTTTCAGCATAACCACGAAAAGACGCACCATGCACATTTGAGCATATTATACGCTCATATGTGTTACCTTTCTCTTCGACATAGTTGTTCTGCCGCCGCTACAACGGATTGAATCATGCCCGCAAACGCTCGCGAAATGCACCCAACGAAGACCCGGCAACGCCGAGCCCGACTCGGTCAAACGGATCGCGCCACCCACCCTGCGCCATACCTTCGGATGGCGAGGACATTGATTTCAGCCGCAGCCATGCTGGTCGTTTCGGGCACCGCGCTGAGCCAAACAGACGCCGATGCGGAAGGCAGCCTGACCAGTGATCCGGCGACTCTGAAACGCGGAAAGATTCTGTTTCTGCAGTGCCAGGCCTGTCATTCGCTTGGGGCCGGTGAGGCTCACCGGGTCGGGCCTAACCTTCACGGTCTTTTTGGCCGCAAGGCCGGCTCAGCGGAGGGGTTCAACTACTCCGAGGCCATGAAAGCGACGGGCATCGTCTGGGATAGCGCCGAACTGGACGCGTTTATCACGATGCCCTCCACCAAAGTGCCGGGCACCATCATGGCGTTCGCCGGCGTCGCCGCTGAGGGTGACCGAGTTGCGCTGCTGAGCTATCTTAGAAGCCAGACTAACCCCTAAGCGACCGTACCATGCCTGCCTACATGATTATTGCTGCCAAAATTCACGACCGCGACGGCTTTAAGGCCGGGTATGGCGCTGCGGCGGCGGCGCTGGTGAAACAGTTTGGGGGAGAATACCTGGTGCTGGGCCCCGGAGCTGAGCTTCTTGAGGGCACGCTGGAAGGTTACACCTCTATCGCCATATCAAAATGGCCCGATCGAGCAACGGCCAAGGCGTTCTGGGAATCGGACGAGTATGACGAGGTCAAGAAGCTTCGCGAGGGCTTGGCTGACGTCGAAGTCCTGCTGGTCGAAACCCCAGCCTAAGCGGCCAGCCAACCCAGCGTTCTTCTCGGCTAGAGATAGCGCGGCAGGGCCGGCTGGCCCGGGTCGACGAGCAAGCCAACCATCCGCGACAACGCCTGAACGCGCTCACGCGCTGGCCCGATCCGGACCGCCATCGCCAACCCCTCTTCTAACCTTTGGTGCCGCGTCAAACCAAACACCACATCACGCTGCGCCGCGGCATATAGGGGTCGCCCGAACAAAACGATGTCGCTGGGAATCTCGCTAAGGACTGTGTTCGCTAGCTGAAAGTCACCGGCGAACGATGCGCTTCCACAAATTTCGTAGTAAGACCACAGCCGCAGCTGATCCGAAGGCTCTTGCCGAGCAATTTCTGACGCTTCTGGCAGCAGCGCTCTAGCGGCGGTGTAGCGTTTGATATCGGCCATATCAGAGGCAATCCGACTGATGGCGCGCGCCTGCTGCTGCAAAGAACCGGCCTCGCGAGCAGCCGCCACCGCCTCGGAAAATAGCCGGTCCGCGCGGTCGCTTTTCTTCAGCGAATCCATCACCACAGCCGCTTCGCGCAGCGCCCCTGCGACAAAGTAGCCCTCTGACAGGCTGCGGGCTGCATCCGAGGCGTTGGCCAGGGCAGCCAAGAGCTCGTCCTCGCCCGCATGCCCGGCGGCCTCCGCAGCACTGTGAGCATAACCGACCGCCTGGTAGTACCTGAGCCCGCTGCTTATACCCCCGACAATCGCCGTGGCCGCAGCAAAATCCTCTTGTGCACGAAGTGTGGCCAGCTCTTCAAGGGTTCGCGCACGGTAGGAAGACTGTGTTTCGGTTTCTTCTGGCATCGCGAGGGCCGCAGGCAAGACCGACGGGACTCCGTCCATGATTGCCCTTGCCGCAAGCAACTTGCCGAGCAGATCCGACCGTTTGTCGCCCGCTGGAATCTGCTCCAGCGCCCGTTCTGCGGCGCTGAATACGTCAGCGGCGAGACCCTCAGCTTGCTGCAGCGCCAACGCTTCGGCGCTAGCGGTCAGCTGGCTGGCGCGGGATTTTGGATCTGGTTCGCCATTGGCGCGTGCCACCGCTTTGAGCAGCAGGGTCATCGCCTCTCGCTTCCTGCCGACTGCGGCCTCGGCCCGAGCAAGCTCCAGCGCCGCATCCACCCAGTCTGCTCTGGACTCGATCGAGGGCAGCGCGTCATGCGCCGCCTCAAGCAGGCAATCGGTTGTAACGCCTTCTGAGCACGCAAACACTGCATCAACAGAGGCGTACAGAAAGAGCGCGGGCAGGAACACCGTGTGAATTCTCATGATCATTGACTGCCATATCGAGACATATATGTTTATGATACATGAACATATAAATATCACCGCGGCAGGCGAAAAGACCCGATGGCACACGATTTTGGCGACCGTAAACTCGCAAACTGGTCTCGAAGACGGACCATTCGCTCACTGGCCGGCCTGGCTGGCGCGGCACTGCTGCCGATACACCACACGTTAGCACAGCCCAAAGGCAGCGACGTACTGATACTCGGTGCCGGCCTTGCCGGCCTAAATGCAGCGCTCATCCTTGAGGAAGCAGGTTTCCGGGTTCAAATTCTCGAGGGCACAAACCGGATTGGCGGCCGGGTGCACACCGCTTCAGCGGACGAGGTGCCGGGTTATCCGGAGCTTGGCGGCAGCGGCATCGGCTCTCAGTACGCTCGGCTGCTGTACGCAGCCGAGAAGTATAAGGTGGGCATGCAGGCGGCGCGCCCGCGAACCGAAGGCCGCCGCGGCAAGCTCATGTACTATGTCGGCGGGCAGTCGATCCTGCCAGATCAGTGGCCCGAGCACGCATCGAATCCGTTTTCGCAGCCGGAACTTCGCAAAACGCCGCTGCATGTCTTTCAGTTCTCGCTTTATGGCGCTGTACATAACCCCTTGCCGAAAGGTGATCTTGCCGCATGGCAGAGTGGCCAGTATGCGGAACACGACATCTCGGTTTACCAGCTGATGACTCAGCGCGGCATCAAGCCGCAGGCCATCAAGCTGGCTGCCGGGACCAATATGAGTTACGGCAGCAGCACGCACGATCTCTCGGCCCTGATGGGCTATCAGTCCAGCAATATGGTGCGCACGCTGTACACCGGTCGGGAGCAGGCCGGCGGGCCGCAGGCGGCGGTTGGCGGCAACCAGCGGATACCGGAAGCGATGGCAACAGGCCTAAAGGCGCCGCCAATGTTCGGTCAGCATGTGCGCGCCATCGAATCCGACAGCACGGGTGTTTCGGTCTCTACCCTTGGAGGCCAGACTTACCGTGCCAAGCTCTGCATTTGCACGGTGCCGTTCAGCGCCCTTCGCCATATCCACATTGCGCCTTACCTGGAAGGCGGGCAGGCGGAGGCTGTGCGGGAACTCGGCTACACGCCGGTTTTTCAAGCCCACTTCCTGCCGACCAGCTCTTACTGGGAAGACGACGGGCAGCCGCCCAGCATGTGGACCGACCGGCTGCCGGGACGGTTCATGGCGCTGCAGAATGACCCGGAGCAGCCCGACCGCATCACCAGCTGCCTGTCTTTCGTCAATGGCGAGATGGCCCGGTATCTGGATCGATTTGAGCCGCGACGCGCGGCACAAATGATTGTCGACGAGCTGGCTCGGATACGACCGAGCACCCGAGGCAAACTCAAACTGCTTAAGGTCCTATCGTGGAATCGTTCGCCGTTTTTCGGGGGCGCCTACGCTTACTGGAAGCCCGGTCAGATCACCCGGCTGTCCAAAGTGATGCGCGAACCGTGGCAGCGGCTGCATTTTGCCGGCGAGCATACGGCGGTCATGAATCGCGGCATGGAGGGCGCCATGGAGTCCGGCGAGCGCGCGGCTTTTGAAGTCCTGGGCAGGCTGGGCTAGCCCATGATTCGCTCGCCTGCGCGCAGCACAACCCGGTCCCGACTTGCCTTCTCCTGAAAGGAACTCCCGCCATGGAAGATATTTTTGTCCCAAAAACCAGCGGCGCGGACGCACTCGTCAAGCAGCTGCACACGGTGACCTATGTCACCGCTGAGCCGGAACGGGTGACGCAAATCCTCGTCGAGGGTTTTGGCCTCAGCCCTGTTGAGTCGTTGCCTCAAGGCAGTTCCCACCCGGATGCTGCCAGCCGACACCTGGGCTTTTCGTCCCAAGATGCTTGGGGCGCCACGATTTTTCGGAAGATCGGCGAGGGCGAGAATGTTCAGGTGCGGCTTCTGTCGGTTGAGCCACAGCAGGCTCAGGTTAGGCGGGATCACAGCGGTCGAGATCTCGGGGCGGTTACGCTGAGTTTTCCGATGCGGGATCTGGTGGCGCACGAACAGTCCATGCAGCACCTCGACGTTGCATCGACCATCGGCGTCAAAGAGATGGAGTTCGCCAGCCCCGACGGACAAACCTATATCTCGGCCGAGATTCTCTATAAAGCCCCGGAAAACGTGCTGCTGCTCGGCGTCAGGCGCCCCGAGCAGTTTGTGCCGGTTGGCCCAATTGATCCGGCAACCGGGCTTGGCGGTCCAGCTTACTCTGCCCGGTGCGTGGCCAACCCGGACAAATTGCTTGAGGTGCTGCAGGGAGTCATGGGTTTTGAGATTCGCCGGGATGCGGTATTCACCATCGGCGAACGTTCGGGCCTGCTGCTTCCCGAAGGTACGCAGGAACGCTTTATCCAAGCGTTTGCGCCGGGTGCTGCAACCGGCTACCTGATTTTGATGGATCATTTTGACGTCGCGCGAAAGCCTGCTGCGTCCACGGCGCCACCAAACCGGGGGCTGGTGATGTGGAGCTTCGAAACGTCAGACCTGGACGAGGTGGTTCGTCGAGCTGAAGCGCTTGGCCTGACGATTCTCTCGCCACCAGGGCAGCGCAACAGTCCCGGCCTGCCGATAGGTCGAACCGCGGTTGTCGAGGACAGCGAGGGTTTCCCACTTGAGTTTTTTGAGCGTTGAGATCGAGACCGAGGGCCGAGATGAAGGATCAACAGAAGTCACAACCACGGGTTTTCGGAAATGACCGTTAAGCATTTGGCAAAAACAAAGCGCACCCGGCGGATGTTTGTCGACGGCGACTATGGCCAAATCCATCTCAGGCTGGCGTCACCCGAGAAGCCCAGTGAACCGCCGCTCGTCTTGCTTCACATGTTTCCTCAGTCGGGCCGAAATTTTTCCGCGCTGATCGAAGCGGTCAGCCAGCGGCGGCTGGTGATCGCACCCGACTTCCCCGGCCACGGCGAGTCCGATCCACCACCGGAGCCGATTTCAGCCTCAGACTATGCGCGCAGCATCTGGCAGGTCGTTGATCAGCTGCAGATGCTTCAGCAAACAGGATTTGTCGACCTGTTCGGCATTCATGCAGGCGCAAAACTCGCCGCCGAGGTCACGTGGCAGCGCCCGGAACACGTCGGCCGGCTGGTCCTGTCGTCGGCTGCCGCGCTGGCGCCCTCGGAGGTGCACAAAATCCGCGGTGCCATGAGGCCTGTGGCGCTAGACCACGAGGGTCGCCGTTTTGCCCGACTGTGGGCGATGCTGCAGCAAAACCGCGGCGAGGGGACGGATCTTGAGATGTTGGCCCAGTCGTTCGCGGAAATGATCCGCTGGGGCAGTCGAAACAGCTGGGGATCCCAGGCAGTTTTTGACTACAACGAGCGATTTTCCGACGTGATCAGCAGGCTCACTCACCCGATCACCTTGCTCAATCCCGGAGACGACCTTTATGAACTGACGCCGCGCACTCTGCCGCTGTTGAGGAACGGAACCTTCGTCGATCGGCCCAACTGGGGGCACGGATTCCTGCAGTCTTGTGCCGGGGAGCTCGCAGATTTTATTGAGCAAGCTCTCGCTACGGCATACGACGGACAGGAGCGCGGAACGGTTCAATCTTCAAGATGATCCAGAGACGAAGGACCGACACAAGGTCCGCTTTGCTGGCGCTATTTGAGGATTTGGGTCGCAGGCGATTACCGCGAACGGGCTTTCCCGGTCAGTACATTCGCCGTGGGAATTCCGGCTATGATGCAGCGACCGATTCACCCTGAGCGTTTCATGTCAGATAAGACCATCAAATCCGTACGTCGCGTTTTTGAGATCCTAGAACTTTTCGACCGCCATCGTGCTCCGCTTGCCGCCAAAGAGATTGCTCGAGAATTGGACTACCCACTCACCAGCGCTCACGCCCTCCTGAAGAGCATGCACGACCTCGGCTACGCCAACTACAACGCTGAGGACTGGACGTACACCCCCTCTCGAAACCTGGTGGCGAAGATCGAATGGGTTCGCGAATACCTGGAGCGCGACAGTCGGATGCTTGACATGATCACCCGGCTGAACGAAGAAACCCGGGAGACGATCAACCTCAGCCGGCTGACCGGAGACCAGGTCAAAATTGTTCACGGGCTGGAGTGTCGGCACCCTGTTGGGGTCAGCGTTCGCGAAGGTCTGCTGATGCCTGCCGTTGACTCCCTTACCGGCCTGACCGCGCTGTCGGCCTTAGCCGGCGAACGGCTGGATAACTTTCTGCAAATCTATCGTCCCGAAGCGGGGAATCTCGAGATGCTCGAGACGGTGAGAACCGAGCTCCAGGAGCGCGGAACCGTCGCGATCATGGATCTGTTTATCCAGGGGATTGGGGCGGTTTGCATGCCGGTTAAAGGCATGCTGTCGGAGGATATCTTGGTCATTGGGGTTGTCGGGCCCAGCGAGCGAATCCGAGAAAAGCAACGACAACATCGCCAGACGCTGAAACGACTCACTCGACAGTTCGGCGTCAAACCTCATTTCGCGCTCCGCAACCCACGCTGATCGGTGCCTGTGCTGGTTGACGTGACGCCTAACCCAAGCCTCTCAAATTGGGTGAGGGCATCCCGGTGATGAACCGCCTGGTTGCGTTGCTGCTGCTCTGGACTTTGGCGAGCTGCAAAACACCAACAGAGGATCCCACTGCACTAGCGATCACCAACGTCACGGTGATCGACGCGGTGCACGGCAGACGCGACGCACAAACCGTTGTGTTTCGCGACGACCATATCGTAGCGGTACAGCCAACGTCCGGAGCGCCGCCCAACGCCAGCCGGATCATCGACGGCACTGGGCGCTACCTGATTCCCGGACTGTGGGACTTTCACGTCCATCTGACCTACACCGATGAACTGACGGCCGCCATGCCGGAGCTTTTTCTGCGTTATGGCATCACCAGCGTCAGAGATACCGGCGGGACGCTGGGAAAGCTGCTGCCCGTGGTTGAAGGCATGCGCGCCGCGGACGCCCGTGCGCCGAGAGTTTTTTTCTCGGGCCCGCTGCTTGACGGAACACGGGTTGTCTATGACGGCGTCGGCCGTGAGCTGCTAGGAACGGCGATCGGATCTACCGATGACGCCAGGCAAACGGTGGCAGCGCTCAAACGCGCCGGGGCAGACTTCATCAAAATCTACGAACTGGTCTCGCCCGAGGTGTTTCAAGCGCTGGTAGATGCGGCAAGAGATCTGGGCATGCCCATCGAGTCTCATGTGCCGCTGGTGATGCTGGCGCGCGACGCAGGGCCGATGGTCGACGGCATTCAGCACCTGCGAAACATCGAGCTGGACTGTGCCGCCGATGCCGAAGCGTTGCTCGAGGAGCGACGGCGTTTCGCTGAGCGGGAAAAGACCATGAGCGGCTTTGACCTTCGCTCGGCCGTTCGCGAAAAGCAGATTCTGCCGGCGATCGCCAACTATGATCCGCAGCGGTGCGAGGAAACGATGGCGGCGCTGCGAGGGACGCTTCAGGGCCCGACCCTCCGGCTGAACGCATACGGTCTCTCGCCGCCCTACACCCGTCCGGACTGGGAAAGCGCCCTCAGCCTGGTACCCGAGCCCCTTCAGAGCCAGTGGCGAGAGTTTGGCGAGAGGCAGCTTGCCAATCCGCGGGAGCGCGATCTGCGTGGTGCTCACTTCAGCCTGTTTCTCACCGGTGAGATGTTTCGTCGAGGCGTCCCCTTTGCGGCCGGCACCGACACCCCGATTGGCTTTGCCGTGCCCGGGTACAGCCTGCATCGGGAGCTCGAACTGCTGGTTGAGTCGGGCCTGACGCCGCTTCAGGCGCTCGGCGCAGCAACGCTGGAACCGGCAAAATTTTTTGGGCTCGAACAGGAGATGGGCTCCATCACCGTTGACCAGAAAGCGGACCTGGTGCTGCTGACCGCTGATCCGCAGGTTTCCATCGGCAACACCAAACAGATTGCGATGGTCATCGCAAAAGGGCGAGTGGTCTTCGAAGCCGAGCCGTGATGTCAGCCGTCGCCTCGCTTAAGTTCCGGCCGCTGCGGCCGAAAGGCCGTAACAATGGCCAGGCAATCTACACTGATACAGCCCGCAGGCGACCCAAAGCCGTTTCGGTCACTGAAACGGCCGGCCTGGCGCCTGCTGGACCCGAAATTTCGGGCTAACGCATCGACTTACGCCGCGCAGTGCATGCTGGCGACGGTCACCATTTTTGCCGTGCTTCTCGCGCTGGATTCGGTGACCCAAACCGTACTGGTCGCGTCCCTGGGCGCCAGCTCGTTTATCGCGTTCACGATGCCGCACGTGGAGGCATCCAGACCCCGCTATCTTCTCGGTGGATATCTGATGGGAACGCTGACCGGCTGCACGTTCTCGCTGCTCGGTGCTAGTTTCTTTGCCACCCTCCCAACTGCCGGCCTCGTGCTCGCCGCGCTGGCCACGGGCAGCGCAATTTTTTTGATGGTCATCACCGATACCGAACACCCGCCCGCGGCAGCGCTCGCCTTAGGCTATGCCCTCAATGATTGGAACGGTCTTACCGTCGGTGTGGTTTTTGCCGGCATTGGCGCGATTGCGCTCATTAAGGAATGCGGCAAGAGCAACATGAAAAACCTGCTTTAGCGCCGATCACTGACCTTCCGCTACACTCAGGGAATGAGTCAGGCAAGACTGCTCGTACTGGTGCTGGTGGCGGTGACCCTGTCGGCGAACGCCGGCCGGGGCATCCCGCTCGATCCTTTTGAGCGCGACCGCGGGCCTTTCCACGGTGAGTTCACCCCCCTGCTTGATGGTGTCGAACAGATCCACTGGTTTCATTCCAGCGTTGATCAGGACTGGTATGTCCTCGACGTCTTTCAGGGCGAACCCAACATCATTGAAATCGAGGAACTCGTTCCGCCGGGCCGCAATCTTCCGGAGCTGACGCTGAATGTGCGGGTGTTTGACGCCGGAGATTACTGCCTTGTGCCGCTGCCCACCCTAGGTTGCGTCAACGTGCCCCTGATCGAGCGCAACCCCTGCGGAACCCGCCCCCCTCCCCCGGTCGGATCACCCGTGGCGCCAATCAATCTGGTGGGACGCACCGGCGCGGTCGCCAGCAGCGTTTATATTGTGGTCCGAGACTGTTTCGGCGCTCGGGGTGAAGACCGCTCATACCGAATCGAACTGCAGGACCGCGGCCCAGCGCCGCCGTTTCCCGAATGTCAGGTGACCGACGACTGTTTTCCCCGGTCGCAGGCAGCCAACGTCACGGGCTCGGTTACTCTCGCCGGCAGCGGTGAGCCGGTGGGTTTTGTGATCATTCAAACCAGCACCAACGCCACGAGCTTCAGCAATCCCGTCAACGGCCAGTTCAAGGTCCTGGTGGAGGCCGGGGGCGACCCGATCACCCTCGGTGCGAACGGACAGTTTCTGGAAACCCAGTCGGTTGCACCCCTGACGCTCGGACCCTTTGCCGAAGGCGAGACGTTCGACGGCGTGCAGGTGATCATGTCGCCATCCGACGTGATCTTTGCGCACGGTTTTGAGCCCTAGCCAGAGAGCAACTCGTGACCTCAACACAACCCCAAAATCACCCGCAGCAGGCTGACCAGGTATTTGTAATTTGTCCTGCTTTACTTTTAGTCATAATCAATTAGCGTGTGTGCTTAACGCCCGATACGAAAAGAATATTTAACAGACGTACTGCGGCGAGGTCGAGACAAGAAAACCTCTGGGGTCAGAGTTGTGTCCATGAATCAGCGCTGATGAAAAGCGCCAATGAATAGCGTCAGGTCCGACAGCCTTCGGCTGACCAACCAGGAAAGCGCTCGCTATCTGATGGTCAGTTCGATCACCGTTGCTGTGGTCATCATTTGGGGTTCGATTGTGGCCTTCGTTAACGGCTACCCCAGCCTCCTCTGGTTTGTTATTCCGCCGGCTATCGCCTGCTTGGTTGCTCCGATTTACGTTCGCCGGGGTGGACGGACGCGTGTTGCCGAACATCTCCTTTTGTCCTCCAGCCTGGCGTGTGTGCTGGGTCTGGGCCTGGCAACCGGCGGTCAGCATCTCGGCGGGTTGATGTGGGCCATTTTTATTCCGGCGCTTGCGGTTGTCATTCGAGGCCGTAAGTCAGGTGTCGTTTACGGGTCGATCACCCTGAGCGCGTTGATTGCCATAACGGTGATACATCGACTGAACGTTCCAACGCTCATTGCCTATCCGACC
Organism: Pseudomonadota bacterium; assembly: GCA_038747195.1. Taxonomy (GTDB): domain Bacteria; phylum Pseudomonadota; class Gammaproteobacteria; order Xanthomonadales; family SZUA-38; genus JANQOZ01. The sequence continues at coordinate 29,761 of JBCDKA010000019.1, read as the reverse complement.
GGCTATGCGGTTACCGACTTCTTGTACAAGGCATCGTTAGCCATGTGTGCAGTAACGATGCTGGCGATGGGCGTCCGAGCCAGGCTCGAGGCGCACCATAACGCGTTGGCCAAACGAAAGCAGTTTGATCTCATCGGTAAGATGACCGGCAGCGTAGCTCACGACTTCAACAATCTGCTCGCCGTGATTGTGGGCAACCTGGAGCTGCTCGATGAGCTGCTGGATGAAAAGGCGGCCGGCAAGCAGCTGGTGCAGGAAATCCGGGGCGCCGCCATGAGCGGGTCGGATCTCGTTCGAAATCTACAGGCGCTGTCGCAGCAGCGACGGCTGGACCCGCGGCCCGTCCCGATCGCCAAACAGGTCGAGGAAAGCCTACCGCTCATCCGCCGAACGGTGGCCAAAGACGGTATCGAGCTCCGACTCAACGACCGGTCTGAAGGAGCTGTTGCGGTCGTGGATCCAGCGCAGTTCGATAGCGTGCTCCTGAACCTGTGCATGAACGCTCGGGACGCGCTGCCGGACGGCGGCGATATCGAAATCGTGCTGCGTTCGGAGGATTCCGCCGGGCGGGGTGGGAAGGTGGTGATCGAGGTCTCGGATAACGGCCGAGGCATGTCCGAAGAGGTGCTTAACAACGCCCTGCAGCCTTTCTATACCACCAAAGCGGTAGGCGACGGGTCCGGGCTGGGCCTGGCAATGGTCCACACGTTTGCCGAGCGTGCCGGCGGCGACGTGACGCTGCATTCAAGGCCGGGAGCAGGTACTCGCGTTGCGGTCAGCCTACCGAGCATGGCACCCACCTACCAGCCGGCGGAGGACGTGGTATCCGGCCCCGCACCCGGCGGTGATGAGCATGTGCTGGCCGTCGACGACGAACCGGGGCTGCTGAAAGCCTGCAAACAAATGCTCGAATCGTTAGGCTACCGTGTAAGCCTCGCCGCCAACGCGCGTGAAGCTCAGGAGATCCTCACCACGGATCCGACCATCTCAGCGGTCTTTACCGATCGGGTGATGCCAGGCAGCAGCGATGGCTACCAGCTTGCCCGCTGGGTCAAAGAAACCTACCCCGAAATAGCGGTCTTGATGACCTCAGGCTTTGCGGGCCCCAAGCCCGGCGATCGGACAATCCCCCTGCTGCACAAACCCTACAGTCGCCAGGATCTTGCCAGCGGCCTGCGCCGGGTCATCGACGGGGGAGAAGGCAGCAGAATCGCATTGAGCTGAGGGGGTTACTCGGCTGCGGGCGGTTTGGTCATTCGGGCAAACAGCCACCCACCCACCAGCCCTGCCGCCCCCTGGGTCAGCAGCCCCGCCAGGCTCCGCGCTGCGGCGATCGGCGTAATATCAAAGGCCCAGTTCATGATCAGGTTGGCCGCCAGCACCGACCCAAAACCGGCGGCGATCATCAGCAGATAGCGCCCGGCACGCCACCAGCGCGACAGCAGACCGGCCATGAGCAGCGCTACGGCAAGACCCACAGCCAGTATCGGTAAATAAAGCTGCGCCATACCCAGCAGGTCCTGACCGGTGGTAGTCGCGCGCTGCAGTGGGCTCACCGGCAGACCAAGGTCCACGATGCGCTGCAGCGCAAACTGCGTCGCGGCGATAGCGGCCAGCACGTAGGTCGCCAGCGCAGCCACGAGAAAAGCGGCCGCACGCCGCAGAAGCCAGCGCCAAAACATCTCTTAGCCGGACCCTCTGCCCGCTGCGGGTATCGCCCGAATCACCCGCCCCGCAGGCTCGTCGGTCAAGAGATACACGGCGCCGTCGGGGCCTGTTCTGACGTCTCTGATGCGAGCATCGAGCTCGCGGAACAACGTCTCCTGACCGACCACCGCCCCCTGTCTGACCTCGATACGTCTCACGCACTTATCCTTCAGCGCGCCGACGAGCAGGTCGCCCTGCCACTCGGGGAACAGGTCCGCTTCATAGACGGTCATGCCGGAGGGGGCAATCGACGGCGTCCAGTGCAGGATGGGCTGTTCCATCCCCTGCCACTCGGTATAGGGGGAAACCCTGGCGCCGCTGTAATCCAGACCATACGTAATCGCTGGCCAGCCATAGTTGTTGCCGGCCACGAGGATATTGATCTCATCGCCACCGGCCGGACCGTGCTCATGAAGGTAAACCGTACCGTCGGAGGCAACCGCCAATCCCTGCGGGTTGCGATGGCCAAAGCTGAAGACGCGGGGGGCCTTCGGGAATGGATTGTCCGACGGTACAGTGCCGTCCCGGTTGACTCGCAGCACCTTGCCGAGCTCGCTGGCCAGCGCCTGAGCCGCTTCGCGATAGTCAAAGCCGTCACCGGTTGTCAGCAGCAGCGAGCCATCAGCCAGGAAGGCCATCCGCCCCCCGTAGTGCACCGGGGTATCTTTGACCGGACTGACTTCCAGCAAGGTTTCAACCTGCTCCAGCCGATCGCCTATGAGGCGCGCGCTGACGACGGTGGTCGCATTGCGCTCAGGGTCACCCCCGGCAAAAGAAAGGTACAGCCGTTGATTGGCCGCAAACTCCGGGTCGAGCAACACGTCGAACAATCCACCTTGGCCCGCCACATAAACCTGGGGCACACCGCCAAACGGCTCGCTCACCTTTCCGCCCACGCTGACCCGCCGCAGGGTGCCAGGTCGTTCGGTCACCAGTAGCTCACCGTCCGGCAGAAAGGCCAGGCTCCAGGGAAAGGTCAGGTTAGCCGCCACGGTTTCGAGTTCGTACTCTGCTGCCAGGACGCTTGGAGCGATTACCAGCAGCATGGTCATGGCCAGAACTTTCATGGTTTGAGTTTAGCGCAGGAACGGCAAAAGCCCGCGTGATAACGTAACGTGCTTCACGATGATTAAGAGGCGTACGACATGACAACGGTGCTGATAACCGGCGCTAACCGAGGCTTTGGCCTGGCGCTTGCCGAGCAGTTTGCGCTGCGCGGGGATGGGCCGGTGATCGCCTGCTGCCGAAACCCGGCAAGAGCGGATGCGCTTCGCGCTCTGGCCGGTCGGTTTCCGCAGATCGAGGTGATGGCGCTCGACGTCAGCGACCACGCGGCGATCGAGGCACTGGGGCAGCAGCTCGGGCAGCGTCCGATCGACCTGCTGATCAACAATGCCGGGATCTTCGGCAAAAACCCACCGGCAACCACCGGCTTTGCCGATCAGGTTTTCGGCAACTCCGACTTCCCGGAAGACTGGATTAAGCCATTTACCGTCAACGTGATGGGACCCATGAAGCTCACCGAAACGCTTGTTGATAACGTGGCGGCGTCGCAGCAGAAAAAGGTGGTCATCATCACCAGCATCGTCGGTTCGATTGGCAGCGCCATGGGGCAAATGTTTGGCTACGCGGCCTCCAAGGCGGCGGCCAACATGACGGCCCGCAACCTGTCGGTCGCGCTAAGAGACCGCAACATCATCGTCAATCCGCTGCATCCGGGCTATGCCAAGACCGATATGGGCGGCGAGGCGGCCCATGTTGAGGTGGCTGACGCCGTCGCTGGCATCATGCGCCAGCTTGACCAGATGTCGCTAGCCACCAGCGGGGAGTTCCTGTCCTTCGACGGTACGACCCTGCCCTGGTAAAGCTCCGCTTGGCCTAAGCGGCCTAAGCCGGCGCTCGCTAGTCGGTGTCGCAACGCTGATTGCCTGTTCGATGGAGGAAGTCGCTCAGGTAAAGCTCATCCCGCATTCGACCGATAAGGAAATGCTTATCGTCAATTAGCGGGACCAGACAATCACGCACTTCCTGACATACGGCAGCCATCACGGCGGTTTGGCCAGCGAGGCCGAGCAGCGGCCCGGCGGCAGGTTGCGCCGCGCGCCGGCGCTGGCCCGCGCCTGGTCGCTGCTGTTTGTAGTGCTGTGCCTAATGCTATGCGTACCGCGAGCGGTCCAGGCCCAGGAAAACGGCGCGCCGTTGCCGCCTTTTCGGGTTTACGCCACCGCTGACGGCATGTCGCAGGCGGAAGTTGGCGTGTTGGCCCAGGATCAGAGCGGTTACCTGTGGATGGGCACACTCCGGGGTCTGAACCGGTTCGACGGCAGCCGGTTCACCAGCTTTACCATCGCTGAAGGTTTGCGTCAGAACCACCTGACGGCTCTGCTAGTCGACGGCCGAAACCGCGTCTGGGTCGGGGATGCCCAGGGTGGTGTCAGCATGGTGAAGGATGACGCGGTTCGCCTGACGATTTCACCGCCGCCAGGCCCCGTATCGCCCGTCGCCGGGCTCTACGAGTGGCGCGATCAGCTGCTAGTTGCTACCCAGGGGAACGGGCTTTGGATTGTTACCGTTCCTGGAACGGGAACCGACGCAGACCCGACTAAAGCACCCGATTGGATCAAGCTGGAAGGGCTGCCCGAGAATATCGATCAGCTGCTGGGAGATCGACGCCAGCTCGCTCTGCGAAGCGGGACGGAAGTCTGGTCCGCGGACGTGGGAACCAACCCAACGTTTCGTCGGCTTCAGGTACAGGGCACGCAGCTTGCGCGCAGCCCGACCGGCGCAATCTGGTCAGCAGGGGTCGACGGGAAACCGTTCAACCTATCCGAGGCAACGGATTCCCAAAGCCAGCTGAATACCGCGTTTAAGCGCTTTCTGCCAACACCTGAAGGGGAGCTGTGGCAGATTGTTGGCGACCGTTTGGTGGCGCCTGACGGACAGCAGCGCACCCTTCCAACCAGCGACATTCTCACCATGTTCAGGGATCGGGAAGGCACGCTGTGGCTCGGCAGCTCCAAAGGATTGATCCGATTTCTTGGCTTCCGCTTCGATCATTTTCCCCTTGGCGACAGCCGCGACGGACGATTGGTTTGGAGCATTGAGCGTGACCTCGACGGCCGCTTTTGGTTTGGCACCGACAACTCGCTCCTGACCCTGAGCAATGGTTCGGTCGAAATACAGAACGGCCGACTCCAAATTCCGGACGGCCCGGTCAGGGATCTGCTGCTGGATGACACCGGCGGGTTGTGGGTCGCCGTGCGGGGAATAGGACTCTTTCGCGTGGCCGTCGATCAGATGACGGCCAGCATCGTGTCAGGAACCGAATCGTTGGAGATCCTTGATCTTGCGCTGACCGACGATGGCGGGCTGTGGTTCTCCACGTTCAGCAATGGCGTCCTGCGCCTGAACCCGACCAGTGGCGAACTGCTTCGCAGTGACCTCCCAAGAAATGCCGGGGTCTACACCATCACCGCCAGCGGTCCCGCTGGCGTTTGGGCGGGCGTTAGCGGCGTTGGGGTTTTTGCGCTGAGCTACGACAAGCAACGCGGTATCACGCAAAGCCGACTGGCCGACCGCGGTCAGCTCAACAGTCCTTTTATCGGCCAGATCGCCATGACCGGCAACGATTCTGCCTGGATCAGCACGGCAGGCGGCGGCATCTATCGCTATCGCGACGAGGTGCTGGAGAACCTTGGCGCCGGGACTCCGTTGGCGAGTCAAAACGTCTACCTCATCGAGCCGATCGATGAACGGTCGCTGCTGGTCGGCGGCGACGAAGGGGTTTATCAGTTTGATCTGACCACGGGTGCGGTGTATCGACACCACGCGCTCAACGGCTTTATCGCAACCGAACCCAATGTCCATGCCACCTACCGCGCCAGCGAGGACAGCCTGTGGATCGGCACGGTGTCAGGCGTGACGCGAATGGACATGTCGCAACCGCTTCCCGCGGTGGCCGTGCCAAAGGCGGAGATCGTCTCCTTTCGCACAGGCTCGGGTCGGGAGCTCAAAGGGACCGTCGACCCGCTGCGCCCGCAGGACGGTGGCATCATAGCCTCGTTCCGGGCCGTCTCGCTGCTCGAGCCGGATCAGCTGGAGTTCTCCTATCGCCTTTCCGGCTTTGACGCCGACTTCCAGGCAGGCGATGAAAGCGGTATCGCGCAGTACCTTGGACTGAGCGACGGCGCTTACGAGTTTCAGGTAAGAGCGCGTATTGCCGGAAACCCCTGGGGGCCCGTAGCGTCACACCGAGTCGCTATCTTGCCGCCGCTCTGGCAGAGGCCCGCCTTTGTCCTCTCGGCCGTGCTGGTGCTGCTGCTCGTGATCTACGGTGTGGTGTGGTTCTGGACGCGACAAATTGCCCGGATCAACCAACGGCTCAGAGAGGAGGTGGCGGAGCGAACCCGTTCTATCGAACAGGCGCGGCTTCGCTTGGAGCAGACCAACGAGCTGCTGGAATACCAGGCCAACTATGACGAGCTGACCGGGCTGATCAATCGTCGATCGTTTGAAGCCAAGCTGTTGGAAGCCTGGTCAAAGCCGGTGAGTGAAGGCCGATTCAGCTACCTGATGTGTATGGATCTCGATCAGTTTAAGGTCGTGAACGATACCTGCGGGCATGCGGCGGGTGATCAGCTGCTGTGTCAGGTGGCGGACCTCGTCAGCGGTCAGCTGCGCGACGGTGACATTATGGGGAGACTCGGTGGCGACGAGTTTGGCCTCATCATTCACGACTGCACTCGCGAGGAGGCGCTGGAAGAAGCAGAGAAGGTGCGGGCCGCGGTGGAAGAGCTACAGTTCCCCTGGGAGTCGGAAGTGTTCCGCATCGGCGTCAGCATCGGCGGGCTGCCGATCGACAAAGACATCGGCGACGTGAACGAGCTCCATCAGATGGCTGACGCGGCCTGTTATTCAGCCAAGGAAGCCGGACGAAACCAGGTCCACCTGGTGCAGGGTGACAAGGATCTGGCGCTGCAGCGGCGCGGCGAGATGCGCTGGGTCCAGCGTCTGCATGACGCCATGGAACACAACCGCTTTGCGCTTTACGGGCAAAAAATTGCGCCGGTAGACCCGAACGTCAAAGAACCTGAGCGAATGGAAGTGCTGCTTCGCATGCGCGATATGGAAACGCGCAAGCTCATCCCGCCCGGGGCCTTTCTGCCCTCCGCAGAGCGGTATGGTCTCAGCATCAAGCTCGACGAATGGGTGGTCACCAACCTCCTCAAATCATTGTTTCTGCATGAGTCATTCAATGCCGGCGGCCGCCATTACTGGGTGAACCTGTCGGGCGCAAGCGTCGGTGACCCCAAGTTTTGCCAAAAGCTGCTGAACCTGATGAAAGACTCGCCGCTGCCTCCAGGCATGGTGAATTTTGAGATCACCGAAACCGCGGTGATTCGGAGCGTCAACGAGGCTGCGCGCCTGATTTCGGCCCTCAAGGAAATGGGCTGTGCTTTTGCCCTCGATGATTTTGGCAGCGGGCTGTCGTCATTTGGGTATCTCAAGAAGCTCAAGGTGGACTACCTGAAGATTGACGGCATGTTTGTGCGCGACATTGTCAGCGACAAAACTGACCGGATTTTTGTCAAATCCATTATCGACATCGCCCACACGCTCAACATCAAGGCCATCGCCGAATTTGTCGAAGATGACGAGATTCTGGAAGTCATCCGATCATTAGGCGCCGACTATGTGCAGGGCTACGGGATCCACAGACCGGAACTGCTGGCGCCGAGCTTCCCCGCCAGACAAATGTCGCCGGGAGGTCCGCTCGCGGATCTCATGAAGGCTGGAGTGAACTGATGAACGCGCATGCACCCGCCAGCGTCCTGGCTGAAACCCTGAACCATTTGCCCGCACTCCCGGAGGTGGCGAGCGAGATTCTGACTCGCCTCAACGACGAGTTCGTCACCGGCAAGCAGGTGGCAGAAGTGGTGGGCAAAGACCCTGGCATCTCCGCCCGGCTGGTGGCGTTGGCCAACTCCGCCTATTTTGGACTGAGTGAACCGGTCGGCAACCTGGAGCAGGTTGTTAACCGGGTGCTGGGCGTCGACAACGTGCGCTCTCTTGCGCTGGCGCTGGCCGCCGGTCACGTGCTGGATACGTCCAGCTGTGACGGTTTCAACACGCGGCGATTTTGGGAGAATGCGCTGCTCATGGCCGACGCCACCGCCCGGATCGTCGCCGACGAAAAGAAAGCGACACAGGCCGACAAAGATCTTGCGTATCAGACCGGCCTCTGCCACAACATCGGCCTGCTGGCGCTCGCGGCACTGAAGCCGGAAACAACCAGCAATATTCTCAGCCTTCGGGACGCGGAACCCGAGGCAAAAAAGGCCCTGGCTCCGCTACTGCGCGCAGCTTTTGGTGTCGATCACCGCGAGCTCACTCACGCGGTCGCCTGCGCGTGGAAGCTACCCGAGGCGTCGGTGCTCGCTTTTGAGCCCGTTTCCACATCTTCATCGCTGCTGCATTACGCCCTGGATGTGGCCCGCATGGCGGTCGCCGATCCGATCGAGCCAACGGTTGCTCCCGACCAGCAGGATGACCGTCTGTCCGTGGCCGAGGCGATTGCACCGTCAGCGCGCTATCGTCAGCGGGTTGCCGCGATGGTTGAGGGTATCAGCGCCGATTAAGCGGTTGGGGTGCCGCCGGGCAGCGAAAAAGGGCGATCGATCGGCGATTCCATGCAGCATAATTTAAAGGTCGGTAAGGTGAGCGCTCCCCAAAACCGAGTGGCACCCATGAACGGTGCCAGCGAAAGATCGATGTCTTACAGGCCACCATGGTTCATTGCCGCCCTCTGTATCCTGACGCTGTTCTGGCAGCCGGCCGGTGCGGCTGAATGGCTGACCCCGGAGAACGAGAAAAACGCCGCGCAGGCGATGCTGTCTCGGCTGCAGAGCACGGGACTGGAACTCGACGGTGAGCCCGCGGACCAGCTGGCTGGCGCCATACTGGCCATTCGCAGTATGGCCGGTCGAATCGAAGCCTGGGGCATCGACCAGATCCTGGCCCAGTCGCCGCGCTTTACCGAACCCGCCCTGCCCGACTTGGGCAATCCAACCGTTCAGGCGATCGCCGCCTATGGCACCTGCTCGCTGACGCTGCACCCTGGCCTCGCCGAGACGTCGGAGGAAAAATATTTTGTCGCCGCCGGGGAATTTGCCGTGCTCCTACTATCGGGCTTTCTCCGGCAGCACTACCTCAGCGAAGGCGGTAGTGACGAGCAGCTGGCTGAGCTTCTTACCGGCAGCGCAATGGTGAAATATTCGCACGCGGTGCAGTCCAATCAGGAGCAGATGAATCGTGCCCTGAAGGAGTGCCAGCACTTCTACCGCCGCGTGGTTGGGCGGGCCGAATAGGGTACAGTGGGCCGTGCGGAAAGTTCTGTCACTTCAGCGAGCGTGTCGGGCGTTAGGCCAAGGCGATTCGTCGGGGTCATAGCCATAGCTATGGCCGCGGCGGATCAACGCCGGCATAGCGCCTGACGGGCTCGCCCTTCGGGTCCATCGCTGGGCACGCCTGGCGGCGTTGCGGGCCGTGCCAAGGGCTACGGGCATTGGCAACGGCTCGCGCCTTGCCAGACGAGCCCAGCGATGGACTGAAGGCACAGAACTTTCCGCACGGCCCACTGGCACACCGCCTTCGCCTATAATTGCTGGTTTACCAAACCGGCAAATACGGGTGAAAGCGCAGGGTCCCAATCGGCTGATCGCCGAGCTCACAAGACGAGGCGTCATCAAGGTGGTTGGGAGCTACCTGGTCTTGCTGTGGCTCCTGGCCCAAGGCTTTGCCGATCTATTCCCCGCTTTCGGCTTTCCGCCCTGGTCCGTTCGCGCGTTTGTCTTCGCCGGCATCGGGCTGACGCCCGTCGTTTTTTTTCTGGCCTGGCGCTATGACCTGACGGCCCGCGGGATCGTTCGGGACGTGAAGGACCAGCCGCAGGAAACGCCGCCCAGCGAGCCAGCGCGCAACCGGGAACGGGAGCGAGAGCACAAGGCTGAGGTGGGGTTTATCGAGGCGGCCTGGACCGACGAACACGGCGATGGGACCAACGCCCAATTTTTTTCGGAGCTGGTGGTGGGGCGTGACGCGGGCGTTGACATCCGCCTTAATGACCGCCTGGTGAGCCGCCGCCACGCAATCATATTTCCCGAGCGCGGCAGCTGGTATATCAACGACCTGGGCAGCTCCAACGGAACCTTTGTCAACGGTGAGCGCGTGACCAAGGCCCGACTCCCGACTCATTCGACCGTTCGCTTTCACGAGGAAGGTCCGAGCATTACCCTCAAGATCCGGTTTCTGGAAGAAACGCTTTCAACACCGGCGGCGAACAGCAGCATCCGGCCCGGCTGATCGCCTGGTGGTAGAGCCAGCGACGGCTCTATACACGACCGACACAGAGAACCGCTTGTGGCGGCGGTTGGCGCAGCGTAACATCGTCAATGCATTTGCTTTAGTTATAAAACAAATCGCCTACGGCGTCCTCGAGGGGAGGAACACACGCTGGAAAACTCTGCGCTTGGCCTGACAATCTTTGGCCTTTACCTGGTGGTGGTGATCATCATCGGGCTTGTTGCATCTCGTCATCAGGAATCGGGAGCCGATTTCTGGGTGGCCGGGCGCCGCTTCGGCCTGCCTATAATGATCATGGCCAACATGGCGGCCATCATGCACGGCGGCGCCATCCTCAGCGGCGTTGCCTTCGCCGGGAAATTTGGCGGCGTTGCCATCTTGCCCTACATCTCTTTTGTCGGCGGCGCCGCAATCATCTTTTACGTGTTCGCCAAGAAGCTGCGCCGCTCTGGCGGCTTTACCATCCCGGACTATATGGGTGACCGCTTCGACAGCCGCAGCCTGCGCGCGTGGAGCGCGCTGGTGGTGGCGGTATCGAGCATCGTTTACCTCATCGCTCAGCTGCGCGGCATGGCGTTTATTCTCGAGCAGCTCCTCGGGCTCGATTTTATGGTCTGCCTGGTCCTCGGCACGCTGATTTTTGTGGGTTATGTCGCCCTCGGGGGTCTGCTGGCGGTGGTCTGGACCAACGTCGCCCAGTTTCTCTTTATGTGGGTCGGACTACTGATCCTGGTGCCCTTTGTTTTCAAAGCCGCCGGTGGGTGGACGTCCGTACTCACCCAGGTGGAAGCGGTAGCACCAGGCTGGACTTCTCCCACGGGCGTCGACTGGTCGGTGAGCTACATGGTGAGCTGGTACCTGATCTGGTTTGTGGCCTACAGCACCCGCATCGAGCTGGTCACCAAAATGTTTGCGGCGCGAGACGATCGGATCGCCCGGCTGTCGATACCGATCACCATCGGCCTGGTGATGATCTTTCTGCTCTATGGCAACTTTTATCTCGGCGCCGCCGCCCGCGTGCTGGTCTGGGATCAGATTGCGTCGCCGGATCAGGCATTCCCCACCCTCGTCAGCCAGCTGTTGACCCCGGCGCTGGCGGCTGTGGCGCTCACCGGCATCGCGAGCGCCGCCATGTCGACCACCGATTCGCTGCTCCTGATGTCGGGCTCCGCAATTGCTCACGACCTGGTTCGCCGGTGCTGGGACGAGCCGCGGGGGGTGCAGCGTGACGAACGTCAGTATCTGCTTATTTCACGGCTCGCCATTGTGGTCGTCGGCGCAACCGCGTTTGTACTGGCTATCCCGGACATTGCGCTGATCCTGCGCATCGTCTCCTTTGCAATCGCTCTGGTGGGGTCCGCGTTTTTCCTGCCGCTGCTGGTTGGCCTCACGTCAAGGAAGCTCAGCCGCCAGGCAGCCCTCGCGTCATCCGTGGGCGGTACCCTAGCGTGCGTCGTTTGGATTGTCGGAACGCTGACGGGTGCAGGCTGGACAAGCGGCCTTCATCCGGGCGTCGCCGGCCTGGCCGTGGGTGGCCTCCTCATGGCAATAGTTGCCATGTTTACGCCGCCGGTGGACGATAAGGCGGTGAGCAAATATTTTGAGGTCACAACATGATCCTTGGACTGCCGACAGCGAGTTTTTGGCTGCTGCTGGGTATTCCGTCCATCATGCTGGGGTTTTTACTGTTTGAATGCTGGCGCATCTGGACCGGCCGCAAAGACTGAATCTGGGAGAAACTATGAACAAATCCTCCGCCCTTCTGCTTTCCTGCACCGCTCTGCTGACAACCCTGAGCGGCTGCGCCGGCAACACGGCTGTCGACGGTGAGCAGTCGGTCACGATGAAGTCCGCAGCGATGGTCCCCGCCGGCCCCTGGCCCGACGGAGATCAGCAGGGTATGGCAAATACGCTGGGCGCCGGCACGTGGTCACGCTGCGCGCACTACCTGACGGAAAGCGGCGCGAGATCCTACGAACTGTCTCACGTTCGCTCCAACGAAATGACGCAGTCCCCGTTTGGCGTGCCGCTGCAGTATGAGTTCCGGCCCACCGTCGGAATTCCGGGAACGAAACATGCCTTTAACGGCGAACAGATCGCCACCGGAGAGCCAGGCGCGCAGGGCACCCAGATGGACGCGCTGGGGCACTTTGCCTTCCTGGACACACCGTGGGACGGCAGCGAACCGTTTCCCGCGGATGGCGCCAGCTACTACAGCGGCTACAGCCAGCAGGACGTGAAGCCCACGCCAGATTCGCCGCTACTCAAGCTCGGCATCGAGCAGGTGCCGCCGATTGTGACCAGCGCCGTGCTGCTGGACGCCCGAGCACACCTGGGCGGCGGCGACGCCCTCAAAGCGGGGCAGCTGATTACCGCTGACGATATTCAGGCCATGCTGGAAGCCCAGGGATTGGGATGGCGAGGTTTGATGGCGGGAGACGTGCTTTATATCTACACCGGCTGGAGCGATATCTGGGATACCGACGAGTACTACACGAAGGGCCCCGGAATTTCTTACGATGCAGCCCAGCTCATCGAAGACAGCAAGGTGGTGCTGGTCGCGCTGGACAACCCGTTTACCGACCCGGTGAACGAAGGTGCTCTAGCAGGCCAGGCCGGTCCGCCGGAGGGCACGCCGCCCGGCCTCCCGTTTGCGATCCATCATTACAACTTGACCCAGTCAGGCATCCATCAGATCCAGAACATGAAGCTGGATGAGCTGGCGCAGAATCAGGTGTGGCTGTCCTGCACCATGATCCTGCCGCTGCGCTCAAAAGGTGGTTCGGGCTCTCCGGTCCGCCCGGTAGCCATCGGCGCTTCTCGAGGTTAGCGGAGAAGGCGACTAGCTATAGGTGCCGCGAATCGGGTAGTTGTTTTCCGGCTTACGGATCCACTCGAGGCCTGATACGAGCGTCTCGAGATCGGGTCGTGCAAATGGGTTATTCGACTCGTCCGCGACCTGCAGCTCGCCGTCGCCGTTGATGATAAACAGACCTGGCTCCGCAAAGTTGTGGTCGGTCTCCTGTTCGGAGCGGGGAATGGAAATGTAGAGGCCGAGCTCCTGCATCTGCTCCAGCGTCAGTCCGTGGAACAGCGGGAAGTTGACGTCGAGGCGAGACTGATGCTCCGCAAGCTGCGCCGCGCTGTCTGCTGAAACCGCTGCCATGTCAACACCAATAGTCTGCAAACGCTCGCGGAATCCCGCGAGACTGTTCAGGAATTTTGTGCACAGCGGGCAGTGACGTCCGCGGTAGACCACCACCATTTGCCAGTCGGCCTCACCGGTCGGTTTGCTGATATCGATCGTCTCGCCCTCTGGGTTTTGCACCGGAAGCCTTGGAAACGCAGCGCCGGCGTGAAGTTTTTCGGTTTTCATGGGATTCCTCAGAAATGGGTCGACAGGTGTTCGTGAAACCGCTGAAAGTCGGTTTCGATATTCGGATTCTTCAAAACGTCAAAGCAAGCGAAGGTAGGCAACGGCTCCATGTCGAAGAAGCGAAAATTCATGTGCATCGGAAAAAACAGATCATCGATACTCTTGCCCTGAAACAGAAATTGATCCGAATCATCAAAAGCTTCCGCGGGCGCGTTGAGGGTCAGTGACATCATGTAGCGCGTGCCGGCCAGAGTCCCGCCAGAACCGTACTGCTTGGAAACATCGGATCCAGACCGACCGTCGCCGTCGCAGAGTTGCCCGGCCATACCGGCACTGTAGACGTCATCCATGTACTGCTTAAAACGCCACGGAACACACATCCAGTTGACCGGCGACTGCAGGAAAACCACGTCAGCCCACTGGTGTTTCTCCAGTTCTGTCGGGGTGTCCCAATCCTTGAGCATGTCCGTCTGCTGTAGCTCGTAACCCTTTTTTTCGAGAAAGCTACCAGCCTTCTCCGCCAGCGACCGGTTGAGCCTGCCGCTGGAAAAGTCACTCGGATGATGGGTGTTGATGATAAGTGCCTTAGGCATGACGCAGGGGACCTCCAAATTGACTGATCAGGTCAAAATGGTGAGGAACATAGGAACCTATTTCAACCAGTATACTTTTAGTAACCTGGCTGCTTAGTGACTCCAGTTGAAGGAGTAGCGCTCAGATTTCGACGGTGATGGGGTTGTACTCCATCACCTGATCCAGCCCCGCCGCCGGGGGTTTACTCCGCTCCGCCGGATCGTCGCTCATGTAGCGCTTGGCGCGCTCCAGGCTGATTCGCTGCATCAGTTGACCGCGCGGCAAACGGGCTCGCTCATACCGGGCGAGTCCCTCGGCGGAATCATCCGGGCAGGCTTCAAGACACCTTGCCAGGATGTATCCATCTTCGATGGCCAAATTGGCGCCCATGCCGTAAAACGGCGTCATCGGGTGTGCAGCATCGCCAAGCAGCGCCATGCGGCGGGTCACCCAGCGGTCCAGCGGTTCCCGGGTGTATAGCGCCCAACGCATGCACCGCTGAGCCGGCGTCGCGCTGATGATGTCCACCACGTCCTGATGCCAGCCGTCGAACTCCGCAAGCACCTCAGAAACCTCTGCGCTGCTGTGCCAGCTTTCGGTCGTGAAATCGGGTTTGCGGGCGATGGCGACGTAGTTAATGAGCGAGCCGTGACGCACCGGATACCGGGCAAAGAGCTTGTCGGGGGATGCAAACGCGGCAAAGTGTGGATCGAACGTGAGACCCGGCAGAGCCTCGTTCGGCACCAGACCACGCCAGGCGACATAGCCGGTGAAGTGGGCTGGTTCCGCGTTAAACATCAGCTGACGAACGGTGGATTTCAGACCATCGCAGGCAATCAGGAGGTCATACTCGGCGCCCTGGCCGTTGGCAAACTGGAGCACCACACGCTCGGGAGTTTCGTCAACGCCTGTTAGCTCGTGCCCTGGGTGCAACCAGTCTCCGGGCAGGGCCTCCAGCAGCAGACGATGTAGGTCCGCGCGATGCACATGCCGGGTGACCGAGCCGTATCGCTCACGATAGGCGTCGAGGTCGCGCTGTTCGTAGCTCAGCCTTTTCCCGGTCTCAAAGTGATTGGCACCCAGACTCGGTGTGGGTGGCTCGAGCGCCTCAAGCCCCGGCCCCAAACCCAGGGCCTCGAGCGCCAGGCTGGCGCGAGCGTTGATCGTCAGGCCCGCACCCACTTCTCCGAGCTCCGCCGCCTGTTCATACACCGAACAGTCGAACCCCCGCTGACGCAACGCAACGGCTGCCGTCAGCCCGCCAATGCCAGCACCGATGATCGCAATTCTCGGGCGGCTTGCGTTCAGCGTCTGCTCCCAGCGGTTATGTGAGGGAAAGCCATCGTGACCGGTTCCTAGTGGGCTGTGCAGCTATAATCGCTAAAACGATTATGGTGCTTTCCGGCTGCGACCAGCAAGGCGTCGATCGCAGCGCCGCAACCTCCAGGGAGCTTAACCAATGATTTTGATTACCGGCGCAACCGGACGCGTTGGCGGTGCTGCCAGCGCCGCGCTTTCCCACGCGGGAACTGCCCATCGAGTGTTGGTCCGAGATCCCGGCAAATTCACTGCGGCTGACGGCGCGGCGGTGGAGGTGGTTCGCGGCAATATGGAGAATCCGGACGAGCTAAGCGAGGCGCTGCGGGGCACCACCGGAGCGCTGCTGGTCATGGGCAATCATCCAGGCCAGCCAACGCTGGAAAAGCAGTTTGCCAGCCTGGCGGCCGAAGCGGGCGTTAAGCACCTCGTCAAAGTCTCTTCAATGGAAGCTGGGCCTGAGTCAGTCGCCGCATTTCCGAGACAGCACTTCGAAACGGAAGAACATATCCGTTCTTTAGGTGTGGACTGGACCTTTCTACAGCCCAACTTCTTCATGCAAAACCTGCTGATGTACACCGGTTCGATCACCGGCGCCGGCGTTTTCGCACTACCGTTGGGGACAGCACGGACTGCTCCAGTCGATACGCGGGATGTCGGCGCTGTGGCCGCCGCCGTGCTTTCCAGTGACCAGTGGCGCAACCAGGCGCTGCGGCTCACCGGCCCCGAACTCATGCACTTCGGGCAGGTCGCGGACGTGATGTCGACCGTGCTGGGCAAACCAATCAAATATGTGGCGCAAACGCCGGAAGCGTTTCGCGAGGTGCTGTCAGGCTTTGTGCATGAACCCTGGCAGCTCAACGGCGTATGTGAGCTGTTCGCCGAGATTGCGAATGGCTCGCTGGACGAGAAAACTGAGACCGTCAAACAAGTGCTCGGGCGCGACCCGATCAGCCTGGCGCGCTTTACGGCCGATCATACGACGGCCTTCACCTGAGCTTCGAAGGCTTGGCGATAAGCCAAGGCTAGCGCCAGCCAAAAACCACCTCTCTTCGTGGGCCGCGGCGCGGCGCGACGATGCGTGCGGCCATCAGGAGGCGCACTACGCGAAACGCCTGGCCGGCAAAAGGCGAAAGCAGCTCAATCATCCGTTCATCCGTTCCGCGCGCCTCGCCCGCCAAAGCCCAGCAGACCGTGTTGGGCAGATGCAGATCCTTGAGGATGATCGGATCCGGTCGTCCCAGTCGCATCCCCAGCGCAGACGCGGCGGTCCAGGGGCCTATCCCCGGAATACATTGAAGGAGCGCCATCGCCTCGCCGGTTGGCAGGATTCGCGCCTTTTCGAGCCGGCTGGCGGCAAAAGCGACGTCGAGCAATGTCTTGGCCTGGGCTCTTGCCATACCAAAACGCATCAGCTGGCTGATGCTGGTTCGACCCAGCGCTCTGGGGGTTGGCGGAAGGGTCAGCCCGGCAGGACCTGGCGCCGGTTCACCGAGCGCTTCGCAGAGGCGTCGCCATGCAAACGCCGCTTCGTTCCACGTGACCCGCTGCTGCAGAATGGTCACCAGCAGCGATTCATAGACGTTTGCCGCGTTGGCCAACATGAGTCCTGCGTGCGCTTTGCGTAGGCGATCGAGCAGGCGGTGCGACGGCATCTCATCATCCGTATCGGCAAGCCCCAGCCACAGCGGCAGCACGGACTGCGCCACCGGCGCCCCGTCACCGTAAGCGTCAACCGTCAGAACGCCGTCGCCTGTCACGCGAACACGGACTGTCACCGCCTCACCTTCAACCCAGGCGCAGCGCCAAAGCCCGTCGTTTTCTCGTCGCAGCGTCGGGTCGCCGCCACCGGTGCGCAGCAACCGAGTCGATTCAAAGAAATCGTAGCTCGGCGGCGTGTTTACTTTGAATTCCATGGCCGCCATCTTAAACGCGACTGCGGTCAGCTTCGTCCGTTCACGCTGACGAGCTGATCGGCTCCCCCGGCAGTCGCTCTCGGTTATGCGGCTCGTCATAATCCAACGTCGGCCCGGCCGGCACAATACGGGTTGGGTTTACGCTTGGATGACTCACGTAGTAGTGCTTTTTGATGTGCTCAAAATTGACGGTCGGGCGGATCTTTGGATGCTGGAATATTTCGCGCGTGTACGCCCAGAGGTTCGGGTATTCGATGAGGCGCCGCAGATTGCATTTGAAGTGCCCAACATAAACGGGGTCAAAACGAATCAGCGTGGTGAACAGCCGGATGTCTGCCTCGGTAAACCGAGTTCCGGCCAGGTAGCGGCGATTTGCCAGCAGCTCTTCCAGCCAATCCAGCGTCTCAAAAAGCGGGAACACGTTTTCTTCGTAGGCCTCCTGCGTGGTCGCAAAGCCGGATTTGTAAACGCCGTTGTTGAGCGTTGCGTAGACCCGCTCGTTGACCTGGTCGATTTCGCTGCGATGCTGTTCCGGATAGTAATCACCCGCCACCGCGCCGAGATCGTCGAAGGCCGTATTAAGGGTGCGAATGATCTCCGACGACTCGTTGCTAACGATCGAGCCGGTCTGTTTGTCCCAAAGAATCGGTACCGTGACCCGGCCGGTGAAGTCAGAATCCGCGGCCGTGTAGACCTGATGCAAAAACTCGGCGCCGTTGATGGGATCGGCCACGACACCTTCTCCCTCAGCAAACGTCCAGCCAGCATCGGCCATATGCCAATGAACCACGGAATAGGGCAAGAAGTCCTCTAGTCCCTTGAGCGCTCGCATGATGAGCGTGCGGTGAGCCCACGGACAGGCGAGCCCCACATAGAGGTGGTAGCGATCGGGTGCCGCCACATAGCCGCCCACTCCGGACGGCCCAGGCGATCCATCCGCCGTGATCCAGCTTCGAAACGCCTGCTCCTGGCGCTTGAACCGACCACCGGTTGATTCAGTGTCGTACCACTGATCCTTCCATTCGCCGTTCACCAAAAGCCCCATCGCGTCACTCCATCTGTGTTGTATTACCGGCTCAACAGTATGCGGGCCGGCGGTCCGGGTAGGAAGCTGGCTTACGTCCAGCTGGCCGGGATCAGGGGTCGCCGCAATGGCGATCCCAGACGGGTATGCCGGCAAACGTTTCGGCGAGAAAATCGATGAACGCGCGAACCCGATGAGATAGGTGCCGAGTCGGGGGGTAGACGGCCCACGCCGGCGTTGCCGGCCATTGGTAATCCGTCAGCAGGGGCACCAGCTCGCCGCTCGCTACGGCAGCGCCCGCAATAAAGGTTGGCTGCATCGCAATACCCCGCCCCTCCGCCGCCAGGGCGCAGATCAGGTCGCCGCTGGAGGCCGCCATCCAGGGATTGACCTCTACGGTGATCGGGACACCGTCAGCGTCCCGGCACTTCCAGCGATTGGGGTGCGCCAGGTTGCTGTAAACGAGGCACCGATGACTAGTCAGTTCTTCAGGCGAGGTTGGCACGCCGCGTTCCGCGAGGTAGCTGGGCGAGGCCACAATCACGGTCCGCGCGTCAAAAAGGCGCCGCGCAATCATCGTCGAATCTTCAAGATGGCTGATCCGCAGGGCCAGGTCTGCCCCTTCCTCGAGCAGATCGACGCGCCTGTCATTCAGATCGAGGTCGAAGCTCACCTTTGGATGCATGCGCGCGAACTCACCAATGGGTTCAGCCATGTGCCTCAAACCGAACGATAGCGGCAGAGCTACCTTGAGTCGGCCACGCAGCTCACCCTGGGACTGCGCCACTGCCGATTCCGCTTCGTCCAGGTCGGCCAGGATGCGGGCGGCCTGATCGTAAAACCCCTGTCCGGTGTCCGTGAGATTCAGCCGCCGCGTAGTCCGGCGAATGAGCTCAGCGCCAAGACGTTGCTCGAGTCCGGTGAGCCGACGACTGACGGCCGACTTTGCGATGCCCAAGCGATCCGCTGCCTGCGTGATGCTGCCGGCTTCCACCACCGCCACAAACGCTTCGAGATCGTCGAATCGATTCATATTGTTGCCATTTGGAGAACAATATTGTTCTTGGATTCATGTTTATCCCTTTCAGATCAATAGTCAAACTATTGCTCAATCGTTAGGAATTGTTTTGCAGGAGATGCTCCATGACCCACTCACTCAACATTCTGGAAGTCAGCGCAAGCGGCCGCCGCGGCGACTCTGTCAGCCGTCAGCTGACCGCAGACGTGGTTGGCGCACTCGAGGCTCGTTACAGCGGCGCCTCGGTTGTGCGACGAGACCTCAATGACGGCATCGGCTTTGTGGACGAAAGCTGGATCGCCGCTAACTTTACGAACGCAGAAGATCGGACCCAATCGCAGCTTGATCGGCTCGCCGGATCTGACGCACTCGTCGCGGAGCTAGCGGCGGCGGACGTGATTGTGATCGGTGCCCCGATTTACAACTTTGGCGTGCCGGCAACGCTCAAGGCTTGGATCGATCAAGTCGCCAGAGCTCGGCTGACGTTCCGCTACACCGAAAACGGTCCGGAGGGACTGTTGAAGGGCAAGAAAGCCTATGTCGTCGTCGCCTCCGGCGGCGTGCCGGTCGACGCTGCCGTCGACTTCGCCACTCCCTATCTGCGTCACGCGCTCGCCTTCCTGGGTATTCAGGATGTCGAAGTGATCGCCGCAGATCAGCTCAATAGCCGCGGCGCTGACGCGATCAGTGAGGCTCGACGCGACATCGCCCAACGAATCCACACCTCGCCGAGCCTCAACAGCGCGACTGCTTAAACCAACAATTAGTCATTACCCAGGGAGAAATCACTATGAACAACCAATCTCAATACGCGGCCACCATTCTTCGCGTCGCCGTCGGCGCCATGTTTCTGGCCCACGGGCTGCTCAAGCTGCTCGTCTTTACGCTGCCGGGCACCGCTCAGTTCTTCGATTCAGTCGGCTTCCCCAGCGCGCTCGCCTACGTCGTAACGTTTGCTGAGATCGGCGGCGGAGTCCTGCTGCTGGCGGGCGTTTACGTTCGCGCGGTCAATCTCGCGCTGCTGCCGATCCTGCTGGGCGCCATCTTCGTGCACTGGAACGCCGGCTGGGTATTCAGTAACGCCAACGGTGGCTGGGAGTATCCGGCATTCCTGATCGCAGCAAGCCTCGCCTCAGCGCTGCTGGGCCCCGGCAAGTTTGCGCTGAAGGTGCCGAGCTTTTCCGCTGGAAACGCGCAGCCGAACGCGGCCTAACCGCGTAGGACCGCCGCCGGAATAAGCCGGCAAACCAAGTTCGACCCGTTAGCCTGGCCAGCTCCGCTCGCCGGGCTAACGTCTGTACAAGCTATACCGGGTTTCCACGACCTAAAGAGCCAGCCACTGACCTGCCGACTTGGCGCACAACCGCTGGCGGTTAGTACGGCGGAATCTCAAGAGGGTTGGTGTGGAAGCGTTCGATCACCCCACGCTCGAAGGCCACCGGGTCTTCGAGGATTCTTGACTTCATGGCGGCTGAGCCGGCACCAGCAAACACATCCGTATGACCCTCAGCCATGGCGTCGAGCACCTCTCTGGCATGCGCTTCCGGTGAAGCCCCGCCATTCAGACCGGCTGCAGACATCCGAGTCTGCACGCCGCCGGTGAACACACCGGCGACCATGACGGGTTCCCGGTCCAGCTCCGCACGCAGACCGGCGGTAGCGATAGCCGCCGCCGCTTTTGACATGCTGTAGCTCGTGTATTCCGGCAAGCAAAACCAGGCCCCAACAGAAAGTATGTTGGTGATAGCTCCCCCGCCGTTTTTCAGCATGATGGGTATGAACAGCCGTGAGATCTCTGCCGGCGACCAGCAGTTTGTCTGCATGACAAACTTGGCGTCATCCAGTGACGAAGCGGAAGCGATGCGTCGCTCCTCCCTGGTAAAACTGCCCGGCGTGCCGGCGTTGTTAATCAGCCAGGTGACGTCGGTGGCGGCCTTGGCTGCTTCCAGTCGCTGAGTCTCGTTGTTGACGTCCAGTTCCAGGCCGACGACGCGATCCGGATCCAGCGAAACCACCTCCGGCAGATTAGACGCTTTGCGGGCGGTGGCGTAGACCCGCCTGGCACCGCGCTCGAGCAATACTTTGACGAAGCCAAGGCCGATTCCTCGATTGGACCCCGTGACCAAAATCGTCTGACCCTCGACCTGCATTTTCTTCTTCCCCGGAGAGTGCGAATTCTGTTGCCCGGCTTTGCCCGGCGACCCCGGTGTCGGATTGAGCGGCTGAGCCAGCGCCGATGGCGCTACGCCGCCGGCAACTGCGGTAGCCACACCGCCCGGCATGGTTCGTCGATCCATAGTCTGCATCCTGTATCTATCGCCGCCATAGACTACTTTGCTACCGCCACATCGGATACCGCAGGCTACCGATCGTCACACTGCTGGCTCTGGAAGGTGATCGAGTGGAACGTTGCACTGCCATGGCCAGAGACTCCGATCCCATAGCGCAGGGTTCTAGCGGTACGCGGCACATACTGATCAACACAAATCTGTCTTTCCATGTCGCCCTGCCACGTCGCCGGCTCGGCGGACAGCAACCCTTTAGTGGTGGCGCTTTCCAATACAACCTGGATGGTCGGGGTTCCCTCAAACCGCGCCCGAACGACTACGCTGGCGGGCTTCCCGAGATATCGGTGGGACGACAGGTTCTGAAAGAAAAACGCGGTGTTTCCATCATCGCAACGCCAGCTCATGTCCACCTTGCCACGGAGCTCGTTGGTCTCGTCGAGCTCGGTTGCCGGCGTGTGGTTGACCCGGAAATCAGTGCAACCCTCCAAAGAGCGAGTTTCCCAGCCGAGCGGCAGCCCGGTGGGTTCATCGTCATGAAAGTCTGGATTGACGGCCTTGCGATGAATCTCGTTGTAGCCCACCAGCGGCGTATCGTCCGGGACGATTTCGATTTCGAATTTGTCCCCCCAGGTTGTGCCGGGTCCAACCTGCTGGAACCCGTAGCGGATTGATCGCGACGGGACTGGGACGTCTAGGATCAGCGACAGCTGCTGCCAGCCGTCGATCGATAAATCCATCGCTTGTTCAGACCAGCCGTACACCGACTGCGAAACCCTTCCGCTCTGCGATAAAACCTGCGCGTACATGACTGATGGCTGCTGTAACCCCTCAGATCGCAGGTAACCAGAAAGACGAATCCGCTTACCGCGATAGTCGGCTGCGCCCTTCCGCGTAAAAACCAATCCCGCCTCGTTTGGCTTCGCCTTCTCGGAAGTGAGTCGCAAACTGGTGGGGCCGCTCAGCTGATACTGCCGGTCCGAGTCAAACTTAAATGTCCTGCGATCTTCAACGCTCAGAAACCACCGCTGGCGCGACTGACCGGCCAGCGACAAACCTGTAATGGCCACGAGTGCCACCAGAACACCGATTCGGAGAAATTCCAAACGTGACGACATGGAAAAAATCCTAACACGGAGAGACCAGAACTCAATCGTCGTCTCTGGCTGCCGACCTCGCGAGCTTTCGAAGAATATTGTCGGCGATACCGGGGCGGGACCACGGGCAGTGCACGATGCAGATACCGCAGCCGAAGGTTTCGCCGAAATACGGGATACATTTGTCGAAATCGACGTACCATTTGTCGACGCCCCGAACCGTCTGCTTTTCCTCAAAGATCGCGTCCGGAGGACAGGCGCGTGTGCAGGCATTGCAGCGGGTGCAGTAGTCGTCGATGCCAAACTCGTCCGACGAATCGGCCAGAAGCGGCATCGTGGTGGTGACGGCAGACAGTCGGAACCGGGACCCGAGCGTCCTGTTGATAATCGAGCCGTGCTTGCCCAGCTCGCCGAGTCCGGCGGCCAGCGCCGCGGGGATCATGTTGAGCGCTGAAGCATAGGGGCCGGGCCAGGCCTTGGCCGGGTAGCCCGCCTCGAGGATAAAGTTCGCCAGCTTTTTACAGGCACGCGACGCGCGGTTGTATTCCTTGCCGACGACAACCGCGCCAACGGGATTGTCAAAGGTAGCCGGCGTCTGCGCCAGCTCCTCGTAGTCCATGCCGACACCCACGACAATCACCCACGGTTCGGTGATCTCATAACCATCGAACACAAACGCGGGATCCATCCTGGCGATACCGACGAGATCCGCCTCGTTAGCCAGAGCGAACGCTTTTACCCGCTCGGACCAGTCCTCTGCGCTTCCCGACTCCACTTCGGTTGCCTGTTCGACCGTCGCGGGACCGCGTCCGCCGGGCGGCTTGGGGGAAAACACCTCCGCCACCTCAGGGCACGACTGCAGGTAATCGATCACCTCTTTCTGCAGCGCGGCGTGCGTTTGGCGTTTGGGTGGATGCCAGAAGAACGGCGACGCCTGGCGGACCTCCGTCTCGCCAAGCCCGTTCACGGCGTTGCCGGAGGTTTCCGGCATCGCCTCCACGAACCGTGCCATGGGGACATGAGGCTGGCGCTTTTTCATCAGCCGGCCATCACCGCGCTAAGCCAGCAGGTGGTCTGCGCTGCGCGCCGCCAGGGCCTGTACGGTGAAGGTAGGATTAACGCCGGCGCTGGTGGGAAACAGCCCGGGCCCTGCCACCACCAGGTTGGGAATATCGTGGCAGCGGCCGTAGCTGTCGGTGACCGAAGTCGCCGGATCGTCCCCCATGATGGTGCCACCCATAATGTGCATGGCGCCCTGCGGGCCGGTCCAGACCTCCGTGGCACCCGCCGCCTCGAAGATTCCTTTGCCCTCGTCCAGCGTGGCTCGCCACAGGGCGTTGGTCGGTTCGCTGGTGGTATGCGTCGCTAGCGCCAGCGGCACTCCGTGGTCGTCGCGGCGATCGCTCAGGGTGACACGGTTGTCCGCCACCGGCAGATCTTCGACCACGGCAGTCATACCCGCAAAGCCCCGCGCGGCTTTGCGCATAAAATCACTGATCGCCTCCCCGAACAGATCGGGGCGTGTCGTCGCGATACCGAGCAGATCGTTGGGCCGCACGGCCTGCGCAATCATCCACTGGTAGCTGCCGAAGGCGCCGCTCGCCGCATGACTGTCTTTTGCGTAGTGGTCCTGATTGACCAGCTGGCCACCGAACGGGCCACTCGTGGGCTGCGTCTCTTGATCAAAAAGCCCAGAAACCAGGCCTGCCGAGTGCGACATGAGGTACCGGCCCAGCACACCGCTGGCATTACCGAGACCTCCCGGATGATCGGTATTCGCTGAGGCTAACATGAGCCGCGGGTTCTGCACGGCAAACGTTGCCAGCACGACCGTGTCCGCCTGCACCTGCTGGCGCTGGCCGTCCGCGTTCACTACCTCAACGCCCGTCGTTCGGCCGCCCTTCGTGAGGACTTTGACCACCGGTGTTTCCGTCGCCAGTGTAGCTCCGGCGGCAATGGCCTTCGGTAGATAGACGGTGGCTGGGTTAGCAAGCGCGCCAATGGGGCATCCCGAATCGCACCAGCCGTCCCAGAGGCACACGGCCCGACCGTTGTAGGGCTGAGTGTTGACCGCCAGCGGCAGGGGCGCCGTGTTCATCCCCTTGGCTTTGAAGCCTTCCGCAAGGACCCGCCCCTGCCCAAACAGCGGCACGGGCGGCATCGGATAAGGTTCTCCGGCCGGCCGCCAGTTTTCCTGCTCAGCGTCGCCGCTGATGCCGGCCTCTCGCTGCACCAAGTCGTAGTACGGTTGCAGCTCTTCGTAGCTGATCGGCCAGTCCAGGCCGCGGTCGAAATCAGTCCGCATGCGGAAGTCGGTGGGGTGCATCCGCGGCCAGACGGCGTAGTGATGCATGGCGCTGCCGCCGACACCCATCCCGGCATTGAAGTTGTAGCCCACCGGATTGGCGCCGTCTTCCAGCACCGGAGCACCATTCCATTTCAGGCGGCGCGCCCAGATGCCCGAGCTCACCATGTCGACGGGCGATCGCTTGGGCCCGGCTTCCAGAATCAGCACATCTGCGCCGCCCTCTGCGAGTTTGGCTGCGATAGTGCTGCCGGCTGCGCCGGAACCCACCACAATGACGTCAGCGCGCGACGGCAGACTCATGCTATCCATCCGTCGGGTGGGACAATGTGGGCAGCAAAGGGCAGGCCGAGGCGCTCGAAGCCGGCCTGCGTGCCGTAGACCACATCAATAGCGTCGCTGCGCAGGACAAAATAAAACAATCCGGCGGGCGGCCCCTGCCAGGGTTCGATGCTCCCACCCGCCAGGGCCGCGGCCAGCTCACCGGCGAGGTCCGAGGACAGGTTTACATAGTCCTGACCATGGTTCGCCTGTGCTGCCGCGTTTACCCCGGCCAGACCATCACGGTAGAGGCCGTCCCAGGGCGCAGGCACGCCAAGATACTTCACCATGAGCAGCTGCTCGTCCGGTGCTGCCGCCAGCTGTTGATCAATGAAGTGAGACAGTCCGGCTTCAGTGGCGCCAGGCACCAGCTGTTCACCGAGCGCGTCGACTAACGCAGCCTGTGATGCGCTGAGCGTCCGAAGGTCCGCACCGGCTTTTCGAGCCTGGGACGGCGTCAGCTCCTGCTTGCACCCGCCGACGACAAACGTCAGCAGGCCAGCACCGCTGGCGCCGACAAAATGTCGCCGGCTGCTGCCCATCAGGCGCTCACGGTGGGCATGGGGTTACGCAGACCCATGCGTTCCAGGCGAGGCATCACCTCGTCCCGTAAATAGGGAAACTCTTTGGCGTAGTCCACAAACGACAGGGTGCAGCCGGCGAAGCCGGCGTCGCTGATGCGCTTGAGTTCAGCCGCCACCGTATCGGGGTCACCGACCAGCGGCAGCGTGCCGTGGCCAGCCGCAAAGCGACCGCGCAGCATCTCCAGCGCCTCCGCCGGGAAGGACTGCGCGTGCATCCCCTGCAGCCTCATCAGGTTATCGACGGCTTCCCAGTCAGCGTTTTCGTCAGCGTAGTACCGCAGGTATTCTTCGGCTTCGGCTTGCGTGGGACGGCACACCACATGTGCCAGGGTGAACACCCCGGTGTTGCGGCCGTGAGCCTTGCCACCCTCCTGGATGTCGATGACTTCTTGCCGGGATTCGTCCGGATCCACCGAGATGCAGAACAGAAAATCGGCGTTGCGGGTCGCAAACTCCCGACCCTGCTTGGAGCCGGCGGCGTTCATGATCGGCGGCGTCCCGTCAAACGGTCGCGGGAATCCATAAACGCCCTTAAGGTTGAAGAACTTGCCGTTCCAGTCGAACGGGCCTTCGTGCCCCCAGATGGCGTTGACGACGTCAAACCACTCCTGCGCCAGCGCGTAGCGATCCTCGTGCGCCTCCGGCAGGTCCACGCCAAAGGCGTCGTACTCAGGCTTGTTCCACCCGGCGACAACATTGAGACCGAGCCTTCCCCCGCTGAGCTGATCCGCCGTGGCAAGCTGCTTTGCCGCGACCACCGGATGAATAAACGCCGTGTGCACCGTGGCGAAGACGTTGATCCGTTTGGTGTTGGCGAGCAGCCCCGTGGCCCAGGTGACGGTTTCCAGCACGCTGCCGTGGAAATCGGTCTCTCCGCCGTAGCCAATCCACCGGGCGATCGGCAGGACAAACTCAATCCCCGCCTCATCACCCAGCTGGGCCAGCCGGATGTTGTTTTCCCAGCTGTTAACCCAGCGTTCCTCGACCTTCGTCACGGCCATGCCGCTAGAGCAGTTCGGTGAGAAGAACCCCAGCTTCAGCTTGTTTTCGCCCACAATGGGCGACTGTTGATGTCCCACTGTGTCGTCCCCTGGTCAGCCTTATTAGAAGAACGACCAGCGGGCGCTGAGGCCAACAAAACGCGGTGGCTGATAGGCCACCTCGTTACAGCCGCAGAGTGTCGCCAAGTCAAAGCCCTGGATGCCGATGCGCTCGTCGGTCAGGTTGTTGACGTCCAGGGTCACGCTCAGGCTGCCCTCAGCGTTAGTCCAGCCCAGCGCCGCGTTCACCAGCGTGTAGGAATCAAACTTGTCGGCGTCGAAGTTGCGCAGGTTGTAGAAAAACTCGTCTGAATAGCTGACGTCGCCGCGCACATGCATCATTCCGCCCAGCGCCTCCCACTCGTAGCGCGCCAGCGCGGTGGCCTGAAACTCCGGAGCGTACGTTGGGTCCACGTCACGCGGCGGCAGCGGTGAGCCGTTGCGCAGCAGCACGTCTTCAACCGTCGCGTCGAAAGCCGAAACGCTGAGCAGCAGATCCCAGCCCTCAGCCGGTGAGGTAACAAACTCCAGCTCAGCACCGATGTTGTCCGCGTCTGCGTTAATCACCACGCCGCCGACGCCGACAAACAGGAAGGCCTGGTAGTCGGTGTAGTCGTAGTAGAAGACGGTACCGTTCAAGCGGCTGCGCCCGTCACCGAAGGTGGCCTTAAAGCCGGCTTCGTAGGCGGTCAGCTCTTCCTCTGCGTAGGGCAGCGCCTCGTTGCCGCCGGAGCCCAGGAAAGCACCGAGCAGGGGTGCGTTGTAGCTCGCCGCTTTTACGCCGCGGTTGATGCCGCCATAGAGCAGCAGATCGTCATTGACCCGGAAGTCCAGCTGCGCCTTACCGGCCCAAAGCGTATCGGAAATGGAATCGTTGAAGAAAAAAGGTGATCCGGCGCCAAAGGCATTCGGCAGGAAGTCACCCTGGTTAACCGTGAAGTTACCCTGCGACAGGAAAACGCCAATGCCGGTGCTGAAGTCTTTCTCTTCCTGAATTGCGCGAAGCCCAAAGATACCGGTTAGGCGATCGGTAAAGTCGTATTCCACCTGGCCAAAGAGGCTGTAGGAATCGGTTTCCAGATCCGCCACGACGCCGATGTCGACCGGCGCAAACGGCGGGCTGCCCGCGATACTGTTGGCCGGCGCCTTCAGACCGTTGTCGGACATGGAATCGATATTGAGGTAGTAGAAGCCCGCCACCCAGCGCGTGCGGTCGGTTTCCCAGTTCAGCCGGATCTCCTGGGTAAAGCTGCTGGAGTCCACGCCCGCATAGTTGGCCAGCTGGTTCACCGGTGCTGAGTCCACGTCGATAAACAGCAGCTTTTCGTAGTCTTTGAAGTCGGTTATGGAGGTCAGCAGCATGCCGTTATCCATCTCGTACTCGAACCGCGCGTTGATCCCCCAGGTTTCGGTAAAGCCCTGGTTCTGGAAGGCGAAGTCGCTGCTGGTGTCAAAGTCGTCGCCGTCCGGATCCAGGTAGCCGAAGAAGTCACCGCCCGGCACGGGCCGCCCGGGTAGGCCAATGCCGCCACCCGGCAGGAACTGATCGCCGTCGATGGCGTCAGCGCCCCCGTCCATGTCGCCGAAGATGGTGAGGCGCGTTTCGTTGGGCGGCGTGTCGATCACGTTGACCAGCTCACCGTTGGCATCGAGAACGCCGATCGTGGACTTGGACTGATAAGGCCCGGTGGCAACGTCGCTGTCAGCGTAGTTGGCTGAGACCCGGAATAGCAGCTTATCGCTGATCTGAAAATCGAGCGTGCCGCGCAGTGCAATCGTTTCGTTGTCCCCCAAATCAGCACCCGCACCCGGTCCGGGTGACGCCGCCCCCGGGCCGCCGCCGGGCGCTCCTAGCGGATACAGGTTGTTCAGATAACCGCCGATATCGTTGTACATAAAAGCGGCCCGACCCGCGACGCGATCGGACAGCGGTCCGCCGACCGCTCCCTCAACGCGGATCTGGTCAGCGTCTGCGTTGCTGTCGAACTGCCCGTAGGTCACGTCGAGAAACCCGGAGTTCTCATCGAAACTGGGCTTCCTCGAAAGGTAGTGCACCAGGCCGCCGGTGGCGTTCCGACCAAACAGCGTGCCCTGAGGGCCTTTCAGGATTTCGACGCGGTCAACGTCGAAGACGGCAAAGGTTTGGGCCTGGGCTACCGCGATGTAGCCGTCGTCCAGATACACCGCGTTGGGCGCCTCAACAATGTCGTTGAAGTCGTTCTGGGTAACACCGCGAATGGTGAACTGCGTGTTCTGGCCAGCCAGGTTTCCTGAGATATGAACACCCGGCGAGAAGAGCGCCACATCAAAACTCTCCTCGACGCCCAGCGCCTCGAGCTGAGCGCCGCTGAATGCGGTAATGGCGATACCAACATCCTGCAGGCTTTGCTCCCGCTTCTGGGCTGTTACGACAACCTCCTCTAAAACCTGCGCCTGCGCGGCTCCCGCCGCAATCAGGCCGACAAGCAAAGCAATACCGCACGTGCGAACGTTCCACTGGCCCATTTGATGTCCCCTCAGATTGGTCAGTTAGTAGGTGATTCGGTTTTTAACGTAAATTTAAGCATAATGTTAACCGTAAATTTCTACAAGCAAAGCGAATAGGTCGCGCGATGAACACCAAGAAAAACCAGGCTGGAGACCAGCTGCGCCGACTCGATAAACACTGGCATCTGGCCACCGATGACGCGGAGGTAGCGCTCACGGAGCTCGAGTTTTCGCTGATCCGTGTGTCCGCCGCCTTTGAGCGGTGGCAGTCCGACTGCCTCGCCTGCTGCCACGGCAGCGTATTCTCGGGCTCAGATACCGCCGTCATGCACGTCATTCGCATGCACGAG